>NZ_JAYFPU010000124.1:0-7129 GCF_034927525.1 Christensenella sp. | reverse complement strand
GCAAAAGCCGTTCGCAGGCTATAAAATGTGTGTATGCTGTCATTTGGAAGCCAAGACAGCATACCTGATCCAGGTCATACAGGCGTGCGGGGCGCAGGTTTCGGCATGTGCTTCCAATCCGCTTTCCACACAGGATGACGTGGTAGCAGCACTTGTAGAAGGCGGTGCGGATGTATACGCGATCCATGGAGAAACGCCGGAGATATACGAAGGACATATTAGAAGCGCACTTCTTACAAAGCCGAATCTGATCGTGGACGACGGCGGCGACGTGATCACAATGCTGCACGAAGAGCTGCCGGAGCTGATCGAAAATGTGATTGGGGCAAGCGAGGAAACGACGACAGGCGTACTGCGGTTAAAGGCAATGGAAAAGGCCGGAACACTTAAAATACCGGTGATCCCCGTTAACGACGCACAGTGTAAGTATATGTTTGACAACCGTTATGGCACAGGTCAGTCTGTCTGGGACGGTATTATGCGTACGACAAACCTGATCGTCGCCGGAAAGCGCGTCGTTGTCGCGGGCTATGGCTGGTGTGGGAAAGGCGTCGCCAAGCGCGCAGCCGCTCTCGGGGCGCGGGTGATCGTGACGGAGATCGACCACATCAAGGCGACGGAAGCGTTGATGGACGGGTTTGACGTGATGACGATGGACGATGCGGCAGCGCTGGGTGATGTTTTTGTCACAGTGACCGGCTGCGACGATGTAATCGTAGCGCGTCATTTTGACAAAATGAAGGACGGCGTGCTCCTCTCGAATGCAGGGCATTTCGATTGCGAGGTCAACGTGGCACAGCTTAATGAAATCAGCGAAAAAGTAGTAGAGATGCGTCACAATGTGGAAGGCTATGTGCAAAAGGACGGCAGGATATTGAATGTGATCGCGGGTGGAAGGCTCGTAAATCTTGCGTCGGGTGACGGGCATCCGGCAGAGATCATGGACATGAGCTTTGCGCTCCAGTTTTTGGCACAGAAATATATCCTTGATAATCACCAGTCCATGAAACCGGGTTTGCTCAACCTGCCGGAGGATATCGACTATAGTGTGGCCGTCAGAAAACTGAAGGCAATGGGCGGCGCGGTGGATGTGCTGACCAAAGAGCAACGCAAATATTTGTATGGGGAATAAGTGATGAAAATCAAGATTGAGAACGCAACAGTCATTACGAACAATGAAAGCAAAGATGTATTGCATAATGCGACGATATATGTTGACGGAGAAAAGATCGTTTATGCAGGTGCAGCGGAAGATGCTCCGGCGGCAGAGGCTGACAGGGTGATCGATGCACAGGGCAACCTCATAATGCCCGGCTTTTTCAACACGCATACACATGTTCCGATGAATATGTTCCGCTCCTACGCGGATGATCTCGACCTGATGACATGGCTCAACACACGGATTTTTCCGGCGGAGGATCGCCTGAACGACGAGATCGCATATTGGGCAAGCATGGCCGCAATGTGCGAAATGGCTGCAGCAGGTATCACCTGGTTCAATGAAATGTATTTCTTTATGGATGCGGTTGCGAAAGCGGCACAGGAAAGCGGCTTGCGCGCGGTTTTATCGCGGGCGGTCGTATCGCCCGTACCTGACGTTGCGCAGCGCACATTCAGAGAAGGCGTAGAATTGTTTGAAAAATATAACAACACAGGCAGACTAAAGGTCTATCTTTCGCCGCACGCACAGTATACGGTCAACAATGAAATGCTTGAAAAGATCGCGCAGGAGGCAGCGCGCCTTAACACGGGTATCCATATGCATATCTCTGAAACCAGAGGCGAGCATGAAAACTGTATCAAAGATCAGGGAATGACGCCCATCGAACTGAGCGAGAAGCTGGGACTTCTTGATGTTCCGTTCCTTGCCGCTCACTGCGTATGGATCAGCGAGCACGATATGGAGCTCATGGCGCAGCACGGATCATACGTGCTCAGCTGCCCAAGAAGTAATTTAAAACTTGCAAGCGGGATTGCTCCGCTCAGCCGCATGCTGGATAAGGGCGTGCATGTGTCATTAGGGACAGACAGCGTCGCCTCCAACAACAAGCTTTCTATCATGGAAGAAATGACATATGCGACGCTGCTGCAAAAGGGTACGACATATGATCCGAAAGTAATGCCAGCCGCGCAGGCGATCGATATCGCGACGCGTCAGGGTGCGCTTGCTATGGGCTGTGAAAGCGGCGTGATCGAGGCAGGGAAAAACGCAGACATCATCATGCTGGATACAAGCGGTATCCGCTACACGCCTGATTATGATATTGTTTCTAACGTTGTATACAGCGCGGACGATTCTGACATCTGCATGACAATGGTCGGTGGCGATATCATCTATGAAAACGGCCGTTTCAGCTTTGCGGATACAGAAGAGATCAAAGCAAGGCTGAACGAATACGCCGGGATCATGAAAGCGATCTAAAAACATATAGGAATAAAAATGAGGGAGACTATGTTCAAAAAACGTTTTGTAATCATCATCAGCCTGATATGCGCAATGGCCTTTTTGTTTGTGGCATGTACAGCTTCGACCGATACGCCTTCTGCCTCGGCAACGTCCGGCGCAAAGGAAATTAGGGGTACAGTCGAAGGGGGAGACGCATCCTTAGGCACGGACGTAAACTTAAAAGATATCAACATCGAAAAGCAAGGCGAAAACACTGTGATTACGATGTCGTTTTTGAACGGATCGCGTACATCAGGGGTAGATGAATCCAAAATATCGTCAGTACCCAAATACGGGATCACCATTCTTGGAGCACCTGTCAGGCTACAAGTGGATTTAAATATCGGTTTTTGGGATTATTCCAACAAAAACGAGTGGTTTACAGACAGTATCATCTATGGAATGTTCAATACGGTACATTCCGACAGCAACACTGTGTCAGTCTATTTCCAGATGAATGAGGGGATCGAGGCTACTGTATCAGAAGATGCGGATAAGCTGGTCATTACGCTCACGCCGAACAATGCGAGCACCGAAAATGCCTTTTTTGTGGGGCTCAACGCCTACGAAGAATACGAACAGAACCTGATCACGCCCGATCTTGGTTTTGCACCTACGATGTGTGAAGGATTGTCGGACATTATACTGATTTCTTCCCCCAAAAAGGATGAAGCATCGGCAAAGAAGCTGGCAGAAGAAACAAACCTCAAGATTGCGAGTGTTGCGCCTGCCAAAAAAGCGTATGTCTTTGAAATGAGTACGGACGCATTGCCCGTATATAATAAAGAAGTAGACGCACAGGGGATACAGCAGGATCCGGTCATGATGGTCGCGGGCGCGCCCATCACGCTGCCTGTGCTGGTGGAAAACGGAAGATATCTCTGCCAGATGCCGGACGGAAGTATTTTGTATGCCCGTTCTTATGTACCCAATGCCTCAGAAGATACAGAGCAGGTATTAAAAGAGAAACTTTGGCGTATCGAGACAAACGGAAAAAAGACGCAGCTCGAGCTTCCGGATTTTTACGGAATCGAAAAAGCCGCACCGTCTTCTGATGGACGATATATCGCTATCCTAGACTCGGGTATCGAAAACAAGGTCTTATATGTATTCGATACACAGGAAAGCGTGCTGCATAATTTGGGAGAAGAGGGCTTTGGAGATGCAACGACCTCCTTCGTATGGGATCAGCAGCAGCCGGTGATTTATGCTATGACAGGGTTAGGCACACTGCAGCTGATGAAGTACGATTTTACAGTAGACATTGCGGATCGTGTGCAGGCGGTTGAAGAAAAAAAGGGTGCGGAGTCCAAAATTGCCCTGCGCAGCGGAAAGATATACTTTGCGGATAAGACGGAGAATAACGGACAGGGCATGATATATTCGCTCGATTTAACCACAAAAGAGCGAGTGGAGGTGGCTGCAGGAATCGATTTTGCGCTGTCGCAGGACGGCGTCAATATGGCGGTGCTTGTACCTGTACTGGAAGGCGAAGAAGATATCACCTACAATGTGCAGATGCTCAACACAGGGACTGCGGCAGTGACAGATGTGATTGGCGGAGTACTTATCAATAGTATGACCTTTGGTGCTGATAACGATACATTGTACTTCACAACGCCGACGTACGATGGGACAACGGCGGAGTACCCGTTTGCGGTCGTCAAGTATTCGGTATCCAAAGGAGAATTATCCCTCGTCGGTTATTCAAAGACGTCGGAGATCATTCCGGGTACAAAAACAGGCGAGTTCTACGTGGTTGATTATTTCAATCAGGGGGACAATAGCTTTTACATCACCTATATTTACGAAGATAAGTAAACGATGAAGACGATTCTGGCGGCAATCAACGCAAGCTATGTGCACACCAATCCGGCAGTGCGTTCACTTGCCGCGTCGGCAAACGAAGAAGATATTGCATTCTGCGAATATAACATAAACCAGCCACCATCAGATATTCTTTACGATTTGCTAAAGCAAAAAGGCGATGTTGTCTGCCTTTCCTGCTATATCTGGAATATTGGTATAGTGCTTCGTATTGCAGAGGATTTGAAGCAGGCAGTTCCCGGACTTATCGTGATTTTGGGCGGGCCGGAGGTTTCGTTTGAAGCAATGGTATTGATGGAGACGGCTCCTTTTGTCGATTATATCATGTGCGGTGAAGGAGAAGTGGTTTTTCCATACCTGCTCAAAAGCATTGCAGCAGGTTCAAAGCCTGAAATTGACAGTGTATTATGTCGCATAGATGGAAAAATTTGTGGCGATCAGACTTACGCGGTCGTTGACGATATCGAGCAATTGCCAGCGCCCTTTGCTTTTGGGCAGGATACATACGATGAAAACCGCATCTATTATTACGAATCCACACGGGGATGTCCTTTTTCCTGTGCCTATTGTCTTTCGGGCGTAATACCCGGAGGAGTGCGCGAAAAATCCGTTGACAAAGTCAAAGGGGATATCGCCCGTTTTGTAGAACGGGGCGCGCGTCTTGTAAAGTTTACAGATCGTACGTTCAATGCAAACCGTGAACGCGCAATTGAGATATGGAAATATGTGATCAAAAATACGGGCGATACGTGCTTTCATTTTGAGATAGGTCTGGATCTGCTGGATGCCGAGGCGCTCTCGTTATTGCGGGAGGCGCCAAAAGGTAAGATACAAATAGAAGCGGGTATTCAGTCGCTCAATTCGGAAACCCTGCAGGCGGTGATCCGCAAGACGGATATCAGAAAACTGAAAAGCAATGCGCTTTCGGTTATAGGGGCAGGGAATATACACCTGCATCTCGACCTGATCGCAGGACTGCCGTATGAATATATGAAAAGCTTTGAACGATCGTTCATCGAGGTATACGCGCTCTATCCGGATGCGCTCCAACTTGGCTTTTTGAAGCTGCTGAAAGGTACGACGCTTAAGGAAAAGGCGGAAGAATACGGCATTGCCGTCCGCAGTTATCCGCCGTATGAAGTATTGAAAACATTGGATCTACAGGCAGAGGAATTGCTGCTCCTGCGGGAAATCGCAGGGCTTGTTGACCGCTACTATAACACCAAGCGGATGCGCGGTGCATTTGATTTTGTTACCAAAAATCAAATCGTAAAGCCTTTTGCATGGTACTTAGCGCTTTACCGTTTCTCAGAAAAACATGGATATGCAGCACGTCCGGTGGGCGCACGCCACCAGTTTGAATTGATGATCGCATTTGCAAAAGAAATACTGAATCAGGAAGAACTTATGCTGTTTTTGGAGAAGCTGAAAGCAGATTATCAAAATGCCAAAATCAAAGGCATAGTGCCGCAGGAACTCAGAGAAATCAATTGAAATTTTCATCAGGAAACTGTTTACAGGTAAAAAAAATCGGTTATAATAAATATGAAGGTCAAAGAAAGTCAAAGAAAGGAGGCGCGAATATGTCGGTATTGAGCGATCATATTGAGAGCTTCATCAAAGAACTTTTGACAGAGGATGAAGGAATGGCGGAACTGCAGCGCAACGAGCTTGCACAGCAGTTTCATTGTGCGCCTTCCCAAATCAATTATGTGCTGACAACACGTTTTTCACCAAGCAGAGGATACATCACGCAGTCAAGGCGTGGCGGAGGCGGATATATCCGCGTGATCCAGCTTGATGTAGATGAAAGCGAATATATCAGCGACATCATTGATGAAAAGCTGCAGGGCGGCATCAACATGCGCCATACGGCAGAACTGGTGGAAGGCATGCTAGAAACAGGGCTGATTGACAGAAGATCAAAAAATCTGATCTTAGCAGCAGTATCAGACAAGGCGCTATGCGTACCTGGCGAAATCAAAAATGAGCTCAGGGCGTGTATTTTGAAAGAGATTTTAATATCAACACTTTTAAAGGAGGACGATTGATATGTTATGTGATAAATGTAGGCAAAGAGAAGCGAACGTGCATATACAGCAGAGCGTGAACGGCGTTACGACGGAACGGAACCTGTGCAGCGAATGTGCAAGTAAAGAGCCGGGATTGATGAATGCGTTCTCACCGGAAAGTTTTTTTGGAGATTTGTTTGAAACAAGTTTGTTGAAACGTGGTTCCGGCAGGCAGGGTAATTTATTTGATATGAACGGACTCACAGGTGGAAATTCTGTGACGCCGCGTGATAGGCGAAATATGGAGTTTGAAGATGTAGAGAATGCCGCTCTTACAGGCATAGAGCTGCCAAAAATTCAAATGAGTCGTGAAAATGTACAAGAAAAGCCGGCCGTATCCGGTTTGGAAGATTTAAAAACACAGCTTAAAGCTGCAATTGCGGCAGAGAACTTTGAAAAGGCGGCAGAATTAAGAGATAAGATCCGTAAACAGGAATCGGATGATAAAGAAGACAAAACGGATCAATAAGATTGTTTAAGACAGGCTGGTTCGTTTAAATAAGTTATAAAGCGAAGAAAAACCAGCAACGATTGGCTTGCCGTTTGCCGAAAAAACGGCAATAGCCGCGAAGATCATGCGGCAAATGTTAGGAGGAATACTATGAGTAATATGTCTGGATTCACCGCGGGCGCACAGGAGGCTGTCAACAAAGCAGCTCAGTTCGCCAGCGGTATGGGTGAAAATTATGTGGGAACGGAGCACCTTCTGCTTGGGCTTGTGATGGAGGGAGGTACCGCTGCGGAAATTTTAGAGCGGCAGGGTATCAACGAAGCAAACGCAAGA
>NZ_JAYFPU010000281.1:0-1585 GCF_034927525.1 Christensenella sp. | reverse complement strand
ATTCAGTCCGTTCATTCATAAAATTCATACACGAGAGAGAGTAAACCCATGGAATTAAAGAAAAATTTACCCGCTATTTTTGAAGACTTTGCCGATGCCCGCCAGGCGGCCTTTTTAAAGGCTAAGGCCCTGAAGGACCAGCTGAAAATTGGGGAGCTCAGCAATATGTACGACATCACCGAGCGCATGGCCGCTGCCTCTAAGGTCATTACCCTATGAGGGATTCAGACTATGGCATCATCGCCTTTGAAAACACCCATAGTGCCATGACAGCGGAGCGGGTCCTCACCGGGCTTTTGGACTTTATCCTCATGCCCACCCCCCGGGAAATTGCCGCAGGCTGCGGTATCGCCATGCGGCTTTCCCTTGAGGCGGTGCCTGAGGCCCTGGCCCAGTTGGATACCGCCGGATTCGATTCCTCCCTAAGACAGGCCTACCGTATCATCACGGATGATGGGGCCCCCCGGGCCGAGGCTTTACCGGGCTGATTCAGTCCGTTCATTCATAAAATTCATACACGAGAGAGAGTAAACCCATGGAATTAAAGAAAAATTTACCCGCTATTTTTGAAGACTTTGCCGATGCCCGCCAGGCGGCCTTTTTAAAGGCTAAGGCCCTGAAGGACCAAAACGTCCCCCTCATCGGGATCTTTTGTACCTACTTTCCCCAGGAGCTGGCCATGGCTATGGGCGCCTCCATCGTCGGGCTGTGTGCCACCTCGGATGAAACCATCCCTGAGGCAGAAATGGACCTGCCCCGAAATCTTTGCCCCCTGATTAAATCCAGCTATGGCTTTGGCAAAACGGACAAATGCCCCTTCTTCTACTTCTCCGACCTGGTGGTGGGGGAGACCACCTGCGATGGTAAGAAAAAGATGTACGAGTACCTGGGGGAATTCAAGCCCGTCCATGTGATGCAGCTCCCAAGCGATCAAGGAGAAGCCAGTCTGGCCCTTTGGAAATCCGAAATCATTCGCATGAAGGAAGCCCTGGAGGCCCAGTTCGGTGTCACCATCACCGAGGAAGATATCCGGGGAGCGATTGCACTGAAGAACGATGAACGCCGGGCTCTGAAACACCTTTATGGCCTCATGAAGCAGGACCCCGCCCCGGTACTGGGACAGGACCTCTTCAAGGTCCTTCTCGGCTCCACCTTCGAATTCGACCGCTCAGTGTTGCCTGGAAACCTGACGGCCATTGCCGAAAAAATCCAGAGCGAATACGAAGCGGGTACCGCCGTAGACAAGCGGCCCCGGATTTTAATCACTGGCTGCCCTGTGGGAGGTGCCACGGAAAAGGTCATTAAAGCCATTGAGGATAACGGCGGTGTGGCCGTGGCCTTCGAAAATTGCAATGGTACCAAGGCCGTGGAGGAGCTGGTGGATGAGGATAATCCCGATGTGTACGACGCCCTGGCACGAAAGTATTTAAACATCGGCTGCTCCGTCATGTCTCCCAATCCAAACCGCCTGAAGATGTTAGATACTATGATTGACGACTACGCCGTGGACGGGGTGGTGGAAATGGTGCTGACCGCCTGCCATACCTACGGGGTGGAAGCCCGAAGCATCAAGCGTTTTGTTAAC
>NZ_JAYFPU010000181.1:0-4079 GCF_034927525.1 Christensenella sp. | reverse complement strand
GAAGATGAGGCAGTTCCTTTTGCTAAGGGCGCAGCTGACCAAGGCTTTGGGTTTTTGCTTGCAAATTTCAGCATAGAGTTGAGCCAATATTATTCCGACAATTACCTTACAACAGAAACCAAAGAAAACATTGACGAAATGTGCAAAGGCATCATCGAAGAATATAAGGATCGTCTGCGGGAGAACGACTGGATGCAGGATGCTACCCGCCAAAAAGCAATCGAAAAGCTTGAGAAAATGGATGTTATCATCGGCGAAATAGAAGCAGAGAGCCCTGTAACAAAAGGGCTTAAGCTAATCAGCGCGGAAGATGACGGCGCTTTGCTACAAGGGGTCTTCGCCGTTCAGGAGAACTTTATTAAAAATAATTTTTCTACCCTCCATCAAGAGAACGTCGGGCTGGAACGAATAGGCTCTACGCTTGCGCTTTTTAAATCTTACGAGGTGAACGCAGCATATATCCCTAACATCAATTCCATTGTGATCAACGCTGCTATTTTAAACGAGCCCTACTACAGTCCTTCTTACTCCAACAGCCGGAATTATGGAGGGATCGGCGCTGTCATTGGGCATGAAATTTCCCATGCGTTCGATCAGATTGGTTCCCGTTATGACGCAGACGGAAATGTGCAAAACTGGTGGCTGCCTGAGGATGCGGCAGAATTTGAAGCACGTACACAAAAGATGATTCAACATTTTGACGGACTGCCTTACATGGGCGGTACAATAGATGGAAAGTTGACGGTAACGGAAAACACCGCCGACGCAGGCGGTCTGAGTGTATCTTTGGAAGTTTTAGAGCGTTCAGACAAAGAAGCAGACCACGAGGAGTTTTTCAGGGCATGGACGGAAGTGTGGGCGGATAAGGCAACCGAGGAAGAAGCCCTTGTCCGGCTCAAAACAGACCCCCATTCCCCCGGTGTGTTTCGGGTGAACCAGCAAATGATGCTTATGGATGCATTTTACAGCACATATGGTTTGCAGGAGGGCGATGGCATGTTTTTGCCAAAGGAACAAAGGTTTGAGATTTGGTGAGGCATAAGCATCCATAGCCGAAAAGCATTCTGAAAACAGTGTATAAAAGAAGCGATAGACGGATCAAATTGTCCGTAGATCAATAAAATCAAGGAGTGATAAAAATGAAAAAATTAATTATGGTGGTGTTGGTTGTTTGTATCTTTGCTTTTGCGGCATGTAGCCAGCAAACACCCGCACCACAAGAGGCCGAATCTTCAAACCAGCTCGAAAATCCTGTTATAGAGGTGCAAAGCATAGAAGAAATCAAAAACAAATTGGGTGACGACATAGCCATCAGCTTACCCGATGGTGCATCTGGTATGAAGTATTCTATCATCGACAACAAAATTGGACAAATTGGTTTTTCATGGCAGGGAGATTCTTATAACCTTCGTGTCCAAAAAACAGACGCACTTGAAGATATTTCCGGCGTCTACGCTGAGTTTGAAACCACCAAAGAGCTTTCCATGGATGATTATCCCTATACCATACGCTATAACGAAGGCAAAGAAGGAGTTTCACAGTGGTATGATCAGGGAAATAAGACAACCTATTCTGTCTCTATGGATACTGGCGCAACCGAAGCAAAGCTGGTAGCCATTTCCGTGTTGCTCATTCCTGCAGGGTAACTATTCCGCTCACAAATATAGTAATATGGTCACAGAATCCCTATGAGTATAATTGTTGTATCGTAACAAAAGGGCGCGCCAGCGCGTCCTCTTGTTACGACCAACTTACGATATTTTCACTGCAACATTCAGTTCAAAAACATTTTGCTCTTTATTTATTGTGACAAATCCTCTATATTTTTTAGCAACTTTTTCAATAATTTTGAGTC
Organism: Christensenella sp.; assembly: GCF_034927525.1. Classification (NCBI taxonomy): domain Bacteria; kingdom Bacillati; phylum Bacillota; class Clostridia; order Christensenellales; family Christensenellaceae; genus Christensenella; species Christensenella sp. The sequence continues at coordinate 2,224 of NZ_JAYFPU010000181.1, read as the reverse complement.
CGTATCCATGATAACCAACTGGTTCAGAGGTATCTACCGATTGTTTATTGGCTGGGTCATACGTATTTTTGCTTAGAATATACAGAAACCCATTTTTTGTATGCATTTTGAGCAGGAATGACATATCACGCCCCTTGGGCACGGCCTTTAAGGCAGCAGTCGCGTTATCTAACATGTTTGATAAAAGGCTATTCAAATCATTGTCTGCAATAGGTAACTGCTCTGGCACGTCAACTGAGAGCTCCAATTCCACCCCCAAATCGTTGATATCTTTCAATTTGCTGTTCAATATCATGTTCACCAGATTGTTTCGCGTTCGCACGACCGGAGTGATGTGCTCATCTTGTGCAACAAGATTTCTAACATAATCATCTGCTTCTTCGCACGTTCCATTCTTGAGCATAGAATCTACAACCAAAAGGTGATTCTTCATATCGTGACGCAGCATTGCAACCTGTTCTGTATAGCGACTCAGGTTTTGATATCCCTCATTTGCCGCTACCTCTCTTGCGCGCAAAACTTCTATATCTATTCTCTTTTGCGCCGCTTCCCGAATAAAATCAGACAGCGTCATGATGATTGCCACGATGAGTACCGCTACCATAAATATCTTTGCTACTGTAACATGGCTGCTTAAGAAGAAACCGCCTAAAACATCACTTGCGGCTGTCGGCGCTAGGGTAAAGACAACACAAGCGGCAATCGCCAGCAGAACCCCAATCCCAATACGCTTAATCAAGCGCACCCTTGCTGCATATCTTCTTTGCCATTCCAGCAAGCATAAGAAAATGAAGCCGGCATAAATGAGGATCTTCGCTGCCGCTGTAACATAAAAGATTTTATTTAGCATTGGAGGAGGAAGCATGAATAACGCTCCACTCTCCTCTAAGATTACAAGCACAATCAATAAAGCAAACAACAGAATGGACCACTTTCGGTATTTTTTTAACTGGATACACAAAGAAACAAGTATTGGCACAAAAAAAAGTTTCATAATATAGTTTTCATAACTGCTGGGAATCGCATGGCTCCAACTCCCAGCGTATGGCAAAAGGAATATAAACGTTAAAGACCATAGGGATGCCGCAAATGCCAATAAAAGAAGCGACCAATCAGACTTTTTGTAATACAAACGCAACAGGAAAAGCGAAAGCAAGATAATCGCTACGACCATCAACAGTATAGCGGGCATAAAATTTTTTGCAGTTGTTGCAACCACATGGCTATTAAGCGCTCGAACTGTAGTCAGTTTCACAAAGCAGGTGTATACTTCTCCTTCTGCGCTAGTTCCCCCGGGTGGCGAGGGTTCGCTTTGGGCAATGGTCAACGTCTTTCCCAAATAATCAGGAGGTAATGAAATATAAATTGTTCTCTGGATGATGTATTCTTCAGGATTTCCCCGTGGAAATATAATATTTCCAATTTGATTCCCTGCGGCAGGGTGATCTGTATAAAGCAAGTCGTCTTCTAAAAAAACGCTCACATGTTCTCCCAGCAAAACAAGTTCAAGGATAGCGCCATCCTGATCCTGCTCGGAAAATTCTTCAGTTATTTCGCGAGACATATAAAAGGTATCCCCCCTATGGGGCAGCCCTTCATATATCCCGTTATTGTATTGCAGTTCTATTTTTTGTCCCTCGTCCAATGTATAAACATCCCATAACGTTTCTTCTTTCAGGATTCCTACGCTTAATTGTTTTTCGTATTCCGTAAGAGGAGAAAAATAATGGCTGATATAAAGGCAGAAAATAGTGCATAGAAAAACAATGATAATTAGAAATATAAAAAATAATTTCTTTTCGCAGATAAAGCTTAGAAAAATAGACTGCTTCAAATTATAGTCCTCATTCAAAATTCAAAAATTTTAACGCTATTTTAAAGTATATCATATGGAGCCTATAAAGAAAAAAAGATTTTTCACAAAATAGCAGGCAGCTTTGATCAATAGTCCTATACGGATTAACACAACAATATGCGTCAATTGTGTTGTTGTAAGATGCAACTGGCTTGACCCCATATTCTTACTATGTTAAAACATATCATCGTACTTATTCAGGTGCAACCGTGATAAATACGGAAACCGCTACCTCGGGCAGCATTTATGTAGGCTAATAAATATCCCCCTCCGTCAATAGCCAGTAGTTTCGCTAAAATAATGGGAGGCGGTATCTAGATACCGCCTCCCAGTCTTATCAAGCTCCCTTTTGTTGTTGCTTCTCCTTCC
>NZ_JAYFPU010000187.1:0-2365 GCF_034927525.1 Christensenella sp. | reverse complement strand
GAAGGCGGTGCACCGGGTACCATAATTCCAGATCTTCAAAGTCCTCGCTGATGAGGGCGATTATTTTTTTGGTCATTGCCGTAATCCTCCTATGTCAATTTACTGTCACTATAGCATATTTTTCTGTAAATTCAAGGGGAGGCTTTGGTATTCACCAGTATAATTTTATCATTGGAATCAAGAATCCACCACCTGCCCATCCAATGCCAGCCCAATCTCTCCAAGACGGGCGATCACCGTCTCCTTAATCTCCCGGTATCGCTGTTTGGGGATGGGGACCTCAATACCATGGCCCAGGGAGGCTCGGCCATAGTCCAGGCTTTCGATGTAATACAGGTTGATGATAAAGCTGCGATGGACGCGGAGGAAATGCTTGGGCAGACCAACGGAAAGCTCGGTGATGGATTCATCGATTTCCACCCGATCCGCCACCTGACGGACGATACAATGGTGGCGGTTGGCTTCAATAAAGAGAATGCTCTCTGTTTTTAAAAAGCAAGACCTCTTCCCAATGTGGACCAGAAGCTTATCGGAGCGCCTTCTGTAATCCTCAATCTGTTTTTGCATGTACAGGTAGGTTTCCCGCCCACAGGTATAGGGAAAGCACTCATTCTCCTTCAGAACATCCCATTCGTTGGACACGTGGAGGTGAATGATCTTCCATCCATCCGTTTTCCGTTCGTACACAAAGCTCAGTCGCTGGTTCTGCTTTAGCAGATACCCGGATTCTGGCTCGGTATAGGCCCCCAGCTGACCAGTTACGATGGCCAGGGTCTCCGTTTCGTACACCACTTCGTAGACGATGGCCTCCGACTGTATGGGGACATCCTGTCCCTGGGATAAAATCCGGCGCATAGCCGCCTTTCCATGGACATACTGCCCCCGCAGAGCGCCAATCCACACCACATCCTCATCCATATAGGACATCACCCACTCAAGCTCGCGCTGGCCATGGGCCTCCATGAGCGCCTGGGTCAATGCTGCTAGATCCATCTGCGTTTCACCTCCATCACCAGGGATTCCATATCCTTTATCATAACACAGGCGTTAATTCAATAGCAGTTGGCTACTACATCATCCGCTTTTTCGCATAGCAGCCACCGATGATGAGCATGATGGCCAACAAGCCTGCACCCACCCAAAGGCCAGTACCCACACCGGTGATGCCGGTAGTGGCATTTCCCTTGGCGGCCACCGTCTGGGCCGTTGTCTGGGGCTGGGGCTGGGCGGCCTTTAAGGCCGCTATTTTAGCCTCAGCCGCCTCTAATACGGCGATGTTCTCCACCTGGTCCTTTTCGCTTTGGGTCAGGGCGTCGTAGGCCGTGCGGGCAGCCACCACCTGGGGCTCCTGATCCAGGCTTATAATCTCCCCAAGGGCATCGATTTGGGCCATGACAAGCTCCACAGCGGTGGCTTCCCGATTATTGGTATAGGCCTTGATCATGGCATTGCCCACCGTGAAGGTCGTCTCTTTGGATTCCTCTTTAAGGGTCACCTCGCCAATTTGGGATAAGTCGGTCCAGCCCTCAGAGGTCTGCACATAGCTTTCCCCTGGATTACACACTGCTTGGGCCCCCGTCATCCCCCCGGATGGGTTTTTCTCCAGTTCACTCCCTAGCTCAACGGGCAGATAGCTTTCATTTTTAGACGTTATGGTTTGAACAATGGTATACGCTTCATTGGGGCGCAGATTGATGGCCTTCTCACCTAAATCTAAGGTGTGGAAGCCAGCGCTCTCAACGGCTTCGGTATTGAGGGTGACATCGGGTGTTCGTTCTGCTATTTCCCCCGGGCTGCCATTGCGATAAATCTGAATGTCCACATTACACCCAGGGGCTGTTGCGTTGAAGGATACCGCTGATAATGTCTCATAGCCCTGGGCGGTAAAGACATTGGCCACAGATTTATCCGCAGTTATCCCCTTTGTCGTCAGAATGGTTTTGATGATTTCCCCTATCGTGGAATAAACACTTCGGATATTCAAATAATCGTACTGTACCAGATTGTCGTAATCATCGGCCCCGACATCAACCTGATAGCTGACGGGTGTCATGATCGATCCTTCATAATAGGACATCCAGAAATAGCCGCAGTCCTTGCCGCCCTCTGAATTGGGAACAGCATTGAGAAAATTCATGCCACTGCTACTCGGTGTATCCCCCCAGCTATTTTTAATGAGCCATGCCCCATCGCCTGCCGGTTGGTTGACATCGCTAAAATTATCCTTGGAAAAGGTATCGTCCCAACCGATGAGGGTCACCGCATGATTAGACCGCGTCTCCGGCTTACTATAATAGGCACCCTTCGCCTCATTCCAAACACTTTTGGCATCCTCAGCGCTTTTTGCATCGTACACCCCCATACT
>NZ_JAYFPU010000324.1:0-3318 GCF_034927525.1 Christensenella sp. | reverse complement strand
ACGTGATATTCGTGCTTTATCTGATCACGATCGTGTGTATCCTGCTGCTGACCTTTGCGCAGAGCTACCTGTTCATCGTGCTCATTGCTCTGGTCGCGTTCGCGTTCGGCGGCAGCGCAGGCGTATTCCCGGCTGTCACGGCGGATTATTTCGGCATCAAGAACAACGGTGTCAACTACGGTCTCGTCATGATCGCTTTTGCGGTTTCCGGCCTGCTGTTCCCCGCGATCGCCAAGATCGTCACCATAGACGGCATTCCCACCGCGTGGACGTTCATCATCCCTGCGGCAGCCTGTGTGGTCGGCATCATCGTGACCGCGCTGCTTAAGAAGGATTCCGTCAAAAAAGTCAAACAATCCTAACGACACACAAACAAAAGCAGGATGATCGCTCATCCTGCTTTTTTATTGCCAAAAATACAAACCGTCTGCCGTATCAGTGCTTTCCGGTAGAACCGAATCCGCCCGCGCCGCGCACCGTTTCATCAAGCTCCTGCACCTCGCAGAACGAAAGCTGCATCACAGGCGTGACCACCATCTGCGCGATGCGCTCACCCGGCGCCACCGCCTGCGGCTTGTCCGAATGATTGTGCAGCGCCACCATAAATTCGCCCCTGTAGTCGCTGTCCACAACGCCCACCTTGTTAGCGGGCGCAAGGCCGCGCTTAGAGGCAAGCCCGCTGCGCGCATAAATGAGCCCAGCATATCCAAGCGGGATCTCCATTGCGATGCCCGTATGGATCATTTGGGTCTCGCCCGGGGCGATCACCACTTCCTCATCAAGGCACGCGTATAAATCCGCGCCCGCCGAAAATTCCGAACCATATGTCGGGATCACTGCCTTTTCATCCAATTTTTTGATGTTGATCTCCTGTTTTTGCATATTCACTCCCTCAATCCTGTTTGTCGTCCCAAAGTACAGTCTTTTTCTGCCGCAAGGATTCCTGCACCAGAATCGTTCGTTGGTTTTCCGACCCCTTAAAGCGCAGGTTGATATTTTTCTTCGCCGCCACAAACGGCCCGTCCACCAGTACGTCTATATAGGAAAGAAATTCCTTCACGTCCGGCTCGTCCACCCATGTCCCCAGCACGTCCCGCTCAAAATCATATCCCGTAAAGCACCAGATGTCCTTGCCGGGGTACGCCCTACGCACGCGCTTCAAAAGGGGCAGCAGCGCCTGCACGTTTTGCCGTTCCATCGGGTCTCCGCCAAGAAGCGTCAGCCCCTTCACATGAGCGGGCTTGAGGTACGCAAGGATGGCGTCCGCCGTTTCATCCGTAAACTCCTCACCATATGCAAAATCCCACGTCTCCGGGTTAAAGCACCCCTCGCACCGGTGAGAGCATCCGCTCACAAACAGCGAAACGCGTATGCCCGGCCCGTTTGCCACGTCATATTGCCTGATATCCGCATAATTCATGGCTTACAGGTGAAGCACGCGGTCTTTGATCTCTTTGGTCTTGCCCACGTTCCAGAAGTTTTCGCCCAGATACCCGCACGTACGGCGCGTTACGTTCATCTTTGCGTGATCCTTGTTGCCGCAGTTGGGGCATTCCCATTCATTATCGTCGTTGATAATGATCTCACCGTCGAATCCGCATTCATGGCAATAGTCCGATTTGGTATTGAACTCCGCATACTGGATGTTATCGTAGATATATTTGACGACCTCCGCAAGCGCCTCTAAGTTGTGGCGCATATTGGGTATTTCCACATAAGAGATCGCGCCGCCGGACGAGATCGTCTGGAACTTGCTCTCAAAATCAAATTTGCTGAACGCGTCGATCTCCTCGCGCACGTCCACGTGGTAAGAATTGGTATAATACCCCTTATCCGTAATATCCTCGATGGTTCCAAAGCGTTCCTTGTCGATGCGCGCAAACCGGTAGCAAAGCGATTCCGCCGGACTGCCATAAAGACCGAAGCCGATGCCGGATTCTTTTTTCCAGCCTTCACACGCCGCACGCAGGCGGTTCATGATCTGCATGGCAAACTCCTGACCGCGCACCGTCGTATGGCTTTCGCCCTTCATCAGCTTGGTCGCCTCATAAAGTCCGATATACCCAAGCGAAATGGTGGAATAGCCATCCTTTAAAAAACGGTCGATCTTTTCGCCCGGCGCAAGCCGCGCGATCGCGCCGTACTGCCAGTGCACAGGGCTCGCGTCCGAGGTCGTTCCAAGCAGCGCGCGGTGACGGCACAGCAGCGCCTCATGGCAAAGCTCCAGCCGCTCGTCAAGCAGCTCCCAAAATTTCTTTTCGTCGCCCCTCGCAACAATGCCGATCTGCGGCAAGTTGAGGCTGACGACGCCTTGGTTAAAACGCCCTTCAAATTGATACTTGCCGTTTTCGTCCTTCCACGCCGTCAAAAAGCTGCGGCATCCCATCGGGCTGAACACATTGCCCTCATAATGCTCGCGCATCTTTTTCGCGGAGATATAGTCCGGATAAAGCCGTTTCGAAGAGCATTTGACCGCCATCTCCGTGATATAGTCATATTTCCCGCCCTGCAGGCAGTTGTGCTCATCCAGTACATACACAAGCTTGGGGAATGCCGGCGTCACATATACGCCCTTTACGTTTTTGATGCCCTCCAAACGTTGGCGCAATATCTCCTCGACGATCATCGCGTTTTCATTGAGATATTCGTCGTCCTTATCAAGATTCAAAAACAACGTGACAAACGGCGATTGCCCGTTCGTCGTCATCAGCGTATTGATCTGATACTGAATGGTCTGCACGCCGCCCCGAAGCTCCGTGCGCAGCCTCTCGTCCGTCAGCTTGCCGATCATTTCCTCCGAAGCATCCGCCCCCATGATCTCGCGGAAACGCTTTTCAAATTTTTCCTTGCTGCGGCGCAGATATTTCCCCAAATGCCGCACGTCAACAGATTGCCCGCCATACTGGCTGCTCGCCACAGAAGCAATGATCTGCGTCATCACCGTGCACGCCACCTGAAAGCTCTTGGGGCTTTCGATCAGCTTGGCGTTCATCACCGTACCATTGTCCAGCATATCGCCGATGTTGATCAGGCAGCAGTTAAAAATCGGCTGCAAAAAATAATCCGCATCATGAAAATGCAAAACGCCCTCGTCATGCGCCTTAGAAATTTTTTCAGGCAGCAGAACCCTGCGCGTCAAGTCCTTAGATACCTCGCCCGCAATGAGGTCGCGCTGCGTCGCCGCCACAACGGCGTTCTTGTTGGAGTTTTCCTCCATCACGTCCTTGTTGCTGTTTTTGATCAGGCTCAGGATCGAGTCGTCCGTCGTATTTGCTTTACGAACCAGCGCGCGCGAATAACGATAAATGATATACGTTT
>NZ_JAYFPU010000012.1:0-1674 GCF_034927525.1 Christensenella sp. | reverse complement strand
GCCGTCCGACAAAAGCAGCGCCGCGCCGCGTGCAATCGTGAGCGTGCCCAGCGTCACGATAAACGGGGCGACTTTTGCTTTTGCAACGATCACGCCGTTAAAAGCGCCGAAGGCAAGGCCTGTTAAGCATGCCATTACGATCGGAACGATAGTCGGAAACATCTGCACGCCGTCCTGCTGCTTTGCGAATGTTGCAAATACAACGCCGGACACGGCGAGGATGGAGCCGACCGATAAGTCGATACCGCCCGTTAAGATTACAAATGTCATGCCGATCGCGAGCAGCGCGTTGATGGACGTCTGCGTTAAAATCGTGATCAGATTGGTCGGCACAAAGAATTTGTCCGACGCGATCGAAAGCACAACGATCAGAATGATAAGTGCAAATACAATGCCATATTTTACAAAGATTTCTTTTGCTGTCATCCCCCTGTTGGATTCCAGCTGATTGCTTTTACTAACCATCTTTTTCTTCCTCCCCCGGTTTATTGAGCAATAACATATTCCATGATTTTTTCTTGTTTGATTTCTTCTTTGTTGGTGATCTCGCCCGTCACTTTTCCCTCATGCATCACGACGATCCTGTCTGAAAGCCCGATCAGCTCAGGCATTTCCGAGGAAACCACCACGACCGCTTTTCCCTGCTGTGCAAGTTTGTTGATCAGCTGATAAATTTCCGCTTTTGCACCGATATCGATGCCGCGCGTCGGTTCGTCCATGATGAGGATGTCCGATTCGTCCAGCAATATTTTGCCCAATACGACCTTTTGCTGGTTCCCGCCGGACAGATTTCCCACCGCCTGGTTTCTGGTCGGTGTTTTGATCGTCAGTTCACTGATCATTTTATCCGCGAGCGTGTTTTCCTTTTTGCCGTTTATGACCGGCGACTTAAAGTACTTGTTCACATTGGAAAGTGTCAGGTTATGCTTTACCGAAAGCGGGAGCACCAGCCCGACGCCCTTGCGGTCTTCATTCACCAGACCAATGCCGTTTGCGATCGCATCCTTTGGCGTGCGGATGACCGTTTCCTGTCCTTTGATAAAGACCTTTCCGTTGTCCAGCTTATCAAGACCATAGATGCAGCGCATAGTTTCTGTGCGTCCGCTTCCCATCAGTCCCGCAAAGCCTACCACCTCGCCACGGCGCACCGTGAACGAAATGTTTTCAAAAACGCCGTTTCTTGTCAGTCCCTCGACGCGCAGCATTTCTTCGCCGGCTTTTGTCTCCCGCACGGGGAACACATCTGTCAGCTTGCGCCCTACCATAGCGACGATGATCTGGTCGATATCCACCTTGCTCGACTCAAACGTATCCACCATACATCCATCGCGGAATACGGTCACGCGGTCGCTGATCTTCAGTATCTCGTCCATTTTGTGCGAGATATAGATAATGGCTACGCCCTTCGCCTTGAGCTCATTGATCACGCGGAACAGGTTTTCTACCTCCCTGTCCGTGATGGCCGAAGTCGGTTCGTCCATCACGATGACGCTCGCATCGTACGATACCGCCTTTGCGATCTCTACCATCTGCTGCTCCGATACCATCAGGCTGTTCATCGCACGTTTGGGGTTTAGTTTCACCCCCACGTTCTCAAGCCATTCCGCCGCCTTTACGTTCATTTCCTTTTGCTGCAAAACGCCGCGACGCACGATCTCTCTTCCGAGAAACATG
>NZ_JAYFPU010000042.1:0-15408 GCF_034927525.1 Christensenella sp. | reverse complement strand
GGCTTTGCGATGTTGACGGATGAATAGTCGATAACGATCGTTTTATCTTCCCCGATATCTGACCTTCCCCAGTCTTCGCCCGCGTCCGTTACCTCGGCAAGGACGTTTTGCGCGTAATAGGCTCTGTCATAAAAAAAGTTGAGGTACCCTCCCGCGATCTGTACTTCCGCCACGAAATCCGGCTTTTCGATCTTTTCTGAGATTTCTTGCGCGATCGCTGGCGGCGCTTTTTTCAGCGTCTTTGCCAGCTTGAAGCACGGCAGGGCCGCGTCGCCCATCTTTGGGTCGGGCGGCGTTTCCAGCATTTCCAAAACTTCTGCGCTCTGCATGCCCGCCGCGTTTGCTATTTTTTCCGCCAATGCGGTTTTTAAATCCATTCTCTTCCCTCGCCTTACCCGTTTGATAATACCCATAAATATATCATAAAAGCGCGGTTTTATCAACGTATTTTGTATGTTATAATCACATAGGGTGCGTCTTGCGCGCCGAGTATGTACCGGATGAGGAGATATCTATGAAGCTTGGGATGAAGCGATTGCTGTTCCTGATCCCGTTTATCGTTTTTGCAATCGTACTTTTGGTGTTGTCGTACAAATGAAACGGATACTTTTATGCTGCCTTGCCATCTGCTGTATTTTTGCATTTACCGCTTGTGCGCCTGCCGCGCAGACAGGCGAGTCCTTCGCGATGGACACCATCATTACACAGACGGTGTACGCAAAAAACGACAGCGTGATCGGGCAGAACAATCAAATATTGCGCGATATCGAAAACAAAATGTCCAAAACCATACCCACCAGTGATATTGGCAGAATGAACGCCCAAAACACGCAGGACGTAGAGATTTCAGACGACACGGCGCAGGTTTTGAAAACGTGCGTCGAGCATGCGGCGCTGACGGACGGCGCATTTGATCCGGCACTCGGCGGGCTGATGGCGGCGTGGGGCTTTGGTACCCAAAACGCCCATATCCCCGGCGAGGCGGAGCTTGAAGGTCTGCTTGCGCATACGGACTATAACGCGATCAGCGCCGGCGTGAACGAGGACGGCAAGGCATTTGCCAATGCGGGCGGCACGCAGGTCGACCTTGGCGGCGCGGGCAAGGGCTACGCGCTCGACCGCCTTGCGCAGAACCTTACGGACAATGGTGTTTCCTCCGCCATCCTTTCGCTGGGGGGAAGTATTTACGCCGTTGGCACAAAGCCGGACGGCAGCGCGTATAAAATAGGCATACGCGACCCATCGGGCAGCGAAAATGATTATATGGCAACGCTTGAGCTGGATGGAAAGTTTGTTTCCACCTCCGGCACTTATGAGCGCGGCTTTACGCAGGATGGAACCTATTATTCCCATATCCTAGACCCGAAAACAGGCTACCCTGTCAAAAACGAGCTTGCTTCGGTGACGGTCATCTGCCCGAGCGGTATTCTATCGGACATCTATTCCACCGCGCTGTTTGTGATGGGGCCGGAAAAAGGGATTGCCTTCGCGCACGGGCAGGGCGTGGACGCACTATTTCTAACAAATGATAAACAGATGATCGCGACGGACGGATTTGCGGAAAAATACGGCCTTTCCATCACAAATAAGGATTATCATGGGTAAACTGATCAAAAAAAGCGATATTGTTTTTACAGTCGTCATTGCGGCAATCATCCTTTTGGTGTGGTTTTTGACGCTGCCGCGCGAGGCGGGCAGGGACGTCGTGTTCCGTATGAACGGTGAGATACTTGCGACGCTGCCGCTTTCGGAGGACACGGTCTATGAGGTGTCCGGACAATACCAGAATACGTTTGAAATAAAGGACGGCGCGGTGCGCGTGGCCTTCACCGATTGCCCCAACCATCAATGCGAAAAAACGGGGGCGATCAGCCGTGCGGGACAATCGATCGTGTGCGCGCCTAACGGTGCAAGCGCGACTATCACAGGCGGGGAGGCGGACATCGATGGCATCACCGGGTAGGACGTCAAAATTCATATTATCCGCCGTTTTGTGTGGCGTGGCGCTTGCCTTATCGCTTGTGGACGGGGCGATCTCCGCACTTTTACCGCTGCCCGGCTTTAAGCTTGGCCTTGCCAACATCGTTTCTTTGTTTGCGCTTTACTATCTGGGTGCGCCGTATGCCGTGCTGATCTGCATTGTGCGCAGCCTGCTTGCCGGTATCTTCAGCGGCAACCTGACCATGCTGTTCTTTTCGCTCGTGGGCGGTCTGCTTTCTATCCTCATTATGTACCTCTTTTTAAAACGGCTGTCCCTGATAAAGGTCAGCGTTTTGGGCGGTATTACCCATAATTTAGCGCAGCTTATGGTTGCTGCTCTTTTGACCGCAACGCCGCAGGTATCGTATTACCTGCCTGTACTTGTGCTGATGGGCACAGTGTGTGGTTTTTGCATGGGTGTGCTTTGCAGGCTGGTGTTTTCCCGGTTGCAGCGGGAGACGGTATACGAAATCCAATAGGCAATGGCAAGGCAGCTAAAAAATAATGACAAAACAATGGAGCGTATCGATATGAAAAAAAATATTTTTATCCTGCTGTTGGTTCTGGCTTTTTTCTTTTCGGCGTGCTCTATACCGCAGGCTCCGGCTGTAACTCCTGACGCTCCGGCCTCTGCCTCGCCGCAGGCAAACGCAGCACCCACGCCCACAGCGCCGGTGGTGCTGCCCACTTTTGACGAGATCATCGCAGGGCATACGTTTTCCAAAGATTGCACGCCGCAAGCATTGTACCCGACCGTAACCGACCTGAAGGGTTACGATATTATTGTGGAAAACAAAGAGATCACGCAATCCTTTTCCGATTGTTTTTCGGTCTGGTTTTCTGAGGCGGTTTCCACTATACAAAAGAAATATGAAGAATTTTACCCGCATGTGACCATCACGGCGGACATAGACGCGCCCACCTGGCAGCTTCTTTCCTCCGTTGCTTATGGCTGTGAAAGCCCTGAGGAATTTGTCGCGCTGTTTCCTTCGCTGGTCAGTGTTGTCATAGAAAAGAACAAGGATTTTACGGAGGAAAATGCCTCTTTTGATGTGGATGTGTCCGCAAAGACCCCACAGCAACTTTTTTACGAGCTGCCATGTACGGACGGCGGCGATCCGTCGTCCGTCCCATATGGTTTGTTCACCTGCACTTATTTGAATACGGCTTATGATGAAAATATGGAGATGATCGGCCCGGAAGAGGAAAACCTGCCCGTGCTTGCAGAGCAGCTGACCTTCCCCTTTGCCGAGCGTTACGATTTTTCAAACGGATGGTACGCCGACCGGGACGGCGGCGCGCGCCGCCATACGGGTACGGACATCTTGTGCCCGGAGGGAACAGAGGAGCTTGCCTGCGTTGACGGAACGGTGCTGGCGGTCGGCACGGGCGAAGGAACGGGCAATTATGTCGTGATTGTCGGTGGCGACGGTACGCAATACCATTATTATCACATGGTGGAGGTTTCTGACTTTGTTGCCGCGGGCGACACTGTGCGGCGCGGCGATGTGGTCGGGCTTGCGGGCAACACCGGAAACAGCACCGCCAACCACCTGCATCTTGCGATCATCCATCCGTCCGGCGTTTATGTGAATCCTTATTCTTATTTAAAGGACGCCGCCATGCCGGACGCACAGTAATCGTATAAACAAAGAGAGCCTCCCGTGACAGAAGCTCTTTTTTATTGCCTATTTTTATTTTTTGTCTTCCATACCGCTGATCACTTCGAGCGCCGGCGCAAGGTCTTCCTTATCCACATAAATGTCGTCCCCATAGGGAGAAAAACCCATGTATGCCTCCAGCGCTTCGCCCGCCTGTTTGCCCTGCACCACAGAAATGATATTGTTCTGGTTCAGTACGTCGACGATCATTTCTGTCTGCACATTGCTTTCAGTGGATACCAAAAATACATTTTTCATATCGCTCTCCTTATACATTGAACCGAAACAGCACAACATCGCCGTCCGCGATCACATATTCCTTGCCCTCCTGGCGCACCATGCCCTTTTCCTTTGCAAGCTGCATGTCGCCGTTGCATTCATTTTTCAGCGTATCGAAGGCCACCACTTCCGCCTTGATGAAGCCGCGCTCGAAATCCGTATGTATTTTCCCCGCCGCCTGCGGCGCTTTGGTACCGCGCGTGATCGTCCATGCGCGCACTTCCTTTTCGCCTGCCGTCAGGTAGCTGATGAGCCCCAGCAGCGAATAGGATTTTTTGATCAGCTTGGAAAGGCCGGATTCGCCAATGCCAAGCTCCTCGATAAACAGTTGTTTTTCTTCGTCGTCCATGCCCGCGAGGTCTTCCTCGATCTTGGCTGAGATGGTCACCACCTCGCTGCTGTGCTCGCGTGCATATTGCAACAGCGGCTGCAGGATGGGAAGGCTGTCGTCGCCTACCTGATCCTCCGCGATGTTTCCCACATAGATGATCGGCTTGTCCGTCAGCAAAAACATGGAGTGCATGACCTCGCTTTGCTCGTCGTCAAGCTCTACATTGCGCGCAAAATTCCCTTTTTCCAGCTCTGTCAGAAGAATCTGGCACAGCTGTGCCTCTGTCTTGAACTTTTTATCGCCTGTCTTTTGCATTTTGAGCGCTTTATCGAGACGCTTTTGCACGGTTTCCATATCTGCAAAGATCAGCTCGTAATTGATGGTCGTCACGTCGCGCATCGGCTCTACGCTGCCGTCCACATGCGTGATGTTGTCGTCCTCAAAGCAGCGCACCACCTCGATGATCGCATCTACCTCGCGGATGTGAGACAGAAACTTATTGCCCAAGCCTTCGCCCTTGCTCGCACCCTTTACAAGGCCTGCAATATCCACAAATTCGATTTGCGCGGGCGTAAATTTCTGCGGATGATAGATATCCGCTAAATAATCCATGCGTGCATCCGGTACGGAAACGATGCCGTAATTCGGCTCGATCGTACAAAACGGATAATTTGCGCTTTGCGCGCCTGCCTGTGTCAGCGCATTAAAAAGCGTACTTTTCCCAACGTTGGGAAGTCCAACAACACCTAATTTCATTATATTTTAAGAAACTCCTTATTGTAACCCGCCGCCAATCAGTATAAAATACAAGGGTAAGCGGATTTTCTATTATTTTTACAACTATTTTATTATAATCGGTATCCGTTTATTGCGCAAGCGTGGCCGTAAAATAGGAAGGATTAGCATATGGACTTTTTGGAATCGATCATACTTGGTGCAGTGCAGGGCTTTACAGAATTCCTGCCGGTCTCCAGTTCTGGACATCTTACCCTGTTGCAGGGGCTGATGGGGCTGAGCGAAGTCCCCATCCTATATGACGTTATGCTGCACGTAGGCACGCTCATTGCGGTATTCATCGTTTTGTGGCCGGAGATCGTGGCGATGATCACGCACCCTGTCAAGAACAAACTGGGCATGCTGATTTTAGCGACCATACCCGCTGTGGTGGTGACGCTGATCGCTGAGAAGGTCGCGCCTGCCGCATTTGCGGACATACTGAACGGAAAATATCTTGCGGTCGGTTTTTTTGCGACCACAGGCGTGCTCGTACTGTGCGAGCTGATCGCGCGCAGGCAGGAACGCAAGCTCGAGGTCGAGCTTCCGCAGGCGATGGCAATGGGCCTGATGCAGGCTGCCGCGTTGCTGCCCGGCCTTTCCCGCAGCGGCTCTACCATCGCGGGCGGCCTCTTTACCGGCGTGGGACGCGAAAGCGCTGCGAAGTTTGCATTTTTGATGTCTATTCCGGCGATCCTCGGCGGCGTGGTATTCGGCGCAAAGGATGTCGCGGATAACGGCATGGGCAATGTTTCCATCCCTATGGTGCTCGTTGGCCTTGTGGTTTCTGCGGTGTGCGGGTTTATTGCCATCAAATTTATGCTAAGGCTGATCAGCCGCCACAAGCTTTATGGTTTCGCGGCCTATACGGCTGTGATCGGCGTGGTGGTGCTTGTGCTGACAAACGCCAACCCAACCATGTTCATATCATAGGAACAGCGTTCTTCAAAATGTAACAAAAGGCAGGTGTTTTGTTCCAATGCGGAACACACCTGCTTTTTCTTTTGGAACGGACGCGCGTTTTGATGGAACGTTTTTCTTTTTCAAAATATGCTAGACTGGAAAAGACGATCAATGAGGAGGCATATATGTTTTTTAAGGAATACCATTCGACTGAAGACCCGGAATGGAGCTTGCTGTGGGACTTGTACTGCAAAAGTTTTCCCGCGCATGAGAAGCGTTCGCTTGACGACCATAGGAAGGCGATGGACGACCCCGCCTTTACGTGTACGGGCATATGGGACGAGGACGGTTTTGTGGGACTGCTTTTTTACTGGACTTACACAGACGGGCATTACATCGAGTTTTTCGCGATCAGTGAAACCCGTCGCGGCATGCAATGCGGCTCAAGGTGCTTACAGGCGTTTTTGGAAAAACATCCCGTGGTTATTTTAGAGATCGAGATGCCCGTGACAAACATCGCCAGACGCAGGAAGCGTTTTTATGAGCGGCTTGGTTTTGTGGCCAGCCATCAGGAGCATTTGCACCCTGCCTATACAAAAGACGCCGCACCGTACCACCTGATGATCCTGCGCTATCCGAAGGCATGCAGTGATGCACAATATGGAACGTTTTACAATTTCTTTAGTACGCGCGTCATGCGCTATAGCGAAAAATTCGATTCTACCCTGTAATTTTTATCTGTCGATGTACAAGGGCAATGCTGTTTTTATGGCATTGCCTTTTCTTTTGTTCGCCTAAAAGTCTTAAGTGTGACTGCTTTTACGACCAGTGCAGCTTACAATAAAAGTGACCATTGTATAGGTGAAAACGGTCGACAGAAAGTCGGCGGGAGGATATTGATTATGAAAAAGGTTTGGATTTTTATACTGGTGGCAGTGTTGATTTTGACTACGATACCAGTTGGCGCGTTGGCGCAGGAAGCTGCGGCAGAGGATGTTGTGCCGGCTGTAATAGAGGAGGAATCTGTCGCTGAACCGGAAGCGGTCTCGACTGTAGCGCCTGTTATTGCGCCGGAAGCTACCGCGACTATGGAGCCTGTTGTTGCAGCGCCTGCCGATACGGAGACACCCGCTGCGATGCCTGAAATGCTGATCCAGGTGCAACAAATACCCGCTGAAAGGGCCAAGGCTTCTTATGGCGTGACTTATGACACGAGCGATTATTTTGCAGCACCTGTTGATGATACGGCATATAACACGGGCGATGCGGCAACCATTCTGGACGGCGACCGGTCGGCACACGATAACAGCGGAAAACATATCTTTATGGGCTGGACGACCGAAAAAAATATGCACATCGTGAGCAACCGAAACCAATATGATAAGCTGATCGCTTCCGGCACATTCTATACGGCGGGAAATACGATCGTTTTTGGCAGTAAGGATATTGTACTGTATGCGGTGTTCGGTTCGTTTGGCGATCCGGATGAACCGAAAGATGAACCTACCTTTGAGGAAGGAGAAAACGTGAAATGCACCTTCTACCTTACCATGAAGGGCTTCGGCGGCGTGGATGTGGACACCATCCAGCCCACTCCTGTCAATCTTTATGTCCGCGTAGGGGATATGGGACAGGGCTCGCTCTGCGTACCGCATGGTATGGAGCAGACAACACGCGGCGGTTATGGACGACCTCTTTCCGCTGCGGAATACAGTAACGATACGATCGTGACAGGCGGCAAGCCAGATGCAGCACAGCTTGAAAAGGCACTTGACGCACTGGAAAAAAAGGTTTCCACACCTGAGGAAACGGTGGACTTTGCGGATGGCACGCAGATTTATTGGAACGTAATCAAATACGATCCGTCGGACGGCTGGCATATCGACGGGTATGTGGTCAAGCCTTCCGCCGTAGAATATGCAAACGTTACTTATGATTATGGCGTCGTAGGCACGGGAAGCGTCATCGGAAAACCCGTGGATAATCCGGCACAGGTAAAAACAGGCGCGGACGTACCTTTCCCCATGATCGGCGCGAACGGGTATGAGTTCCTCGGCTGGGCGTATGAAGGCAATGTTATTGACGGCATGAAGATGCCCGCAAAGGATATCACGCTCGTCGCGCAGTGGAAGGAAGTTAAATATGACGTGACCTTTGCAGCGGGTGCAGACGGAAGTTTTGCTGCGGAGGAAAAAACGGAATTTACAGGTATCACCTATGGCACTTTGTGGGAAAAGGCACTTACACCTCCCACGCCCGTGCCGGACAACGGATACTATTTTGCGGGGTGGAGCGAAGTGTTTCCGGCCAGGGTAACGCAAACCAAAACGTATACCGCAAACTTTGCAAAGCAGATCGCCGTTACACTGACAGCCAACAGCAAGACCGTCGATTATAACGGCGAGACGCAGACAGTAACAGGCTTCACAGGCGTGCCGAAAGGGATCACCGTTGCGGGGTTGACGGCAACGGGCAGCGGCAAAAACGTACAAGACCCGCGGCCGCCGTACAGCGTCATTTTTAAAGGTACGCCCGTTTTTAAGGATGCAAACGGCAACGATGTGACGGATCAGTATAAGATCGCTTATAAGACAGGCAAGCTCACCATTAGGAGAGTGCCCCTGCTGGTAACTGCGAACAACGCGCAGAAATTTTATGGAGAAACGAATCCCACGTTCCAGTTCAGCACGGATGGTTTGAAGGGAATCGATACTGCACAGGGCATTGGCCTCAACGTCAATTATTCCTGCGCGGCAAATGAAGTATCCCCTGCGGGCAGCAGCTATGCGATCATGCCGTCAGGAAAAACACAAAGCGTGAATTATGACATCCAATACAAAAACGGTACGCTCGATATCTTGCAAAGTGGCGAGCTGGGCGTGACGGCAACGCCTTATGGCGGAACGTATGACGCGACAGAGCACGCAGGTGCTTCCGGCGTGAGCGCAACCGTCAGCGAGGGTACTAAGATCACGTACAGTGTGGACGGCGTGCATTATGTGGATGAAATCCCGCAGTTTAAAAATGCGGGAACCTATACGGTATATGTCAAGGCGGAAAATGCAAACTATCAAGATGCAATCAAGGAACTTGAGGCCGTGATCGAAAGAGCGCCGTTGACCGTTACCGCGGACGACCAGTCCAAAACGGAAGGCGAAACCGATCCCCCGCTGACGGCGGTCGTTGAAGGCCTGATGGGCACCGATTCAGCTGATTATACGCTAGAACGGGAGGCAGGCGAAACAGCAGGCAACTATACGATCCATGTTTCTGCGGCGGAGAATCCGAATTATGTGATTGCCACTGTAAACGGTACACTGACAATCAACGTTGTTCCTGTCGTGCCCGTTCCCCCCGTCGATCCCCAGCCTCCGGTAGGGCCGGCGGAGACGCCGGTTGATCCGGTCATTCCCGAAAATCCCGTTGTGCCTCCTGTGACCCCCGGTACGCCGGATACGGCTGCACCTGTTACGCCTGCCGCGCAGGTCGTGACTCCCCCAGCGGCGGTAAACGCAGAGCAACCGACAATAACGATCCCTGAACAGCAGGTGCCGCTTGCCGCAGGGACAGGGCAGGACGATGTAACGATCGAAGATGAACCGACGCCGCTCGCGTCTGGCAACGGCACGCTTGGCAACGCGCATTGGGCGCTGCTGAACCTGATCCTTGCCATTGCAACGGCAATCGTCATGGCTGTGTTACTGATCGGCTATTTTACCGGCAAAAAGCACAAGGACGAAGAAGATGGACAAGAGCAGAAGCTCAAACGGCGCGGAATCGCGCGGCTGCTCAGTATCCTGCCCGGCGTGGGCGCAATCGTCGCTTTCCTGCTGACGGAAGATATGAGCCTTCCTATGGTATTTACGGATCAGTGGACGCTGCTGATGGCAGTGATCGCGGTTGTGCAGGCAGTCATCACGTTCTTCACATACAAGAAGCACAAAGGCGAAGAAACGGACATACCTGAAATACAGAATGTATAATAGATAAAAAGAAACAAACAAAAGGCAATGCGTAATGCATTGCCTTTTCTGTTATACTTAAGAAAATAGCTTATGAAGGAGAAACGGTCATGTCATCAGAAAAGCTTGATTACAAAAAAGAATACAAGGACTTATATATGCCCAAGGCAAAACCGATGCTTATCGACGTGCCCGCCATGAGCTTCATTATGGTGGATGGCAAAGGCGCACCCGAGGGGGACGAGTATCCAAACGCGATGCAGGCGCTTTACGCCCTGAGCTTCACGATCAAGATGAGCAAGATGGGCGGGATGCAGCCGGACGGATATTTTGAATATGTCGTGCCGCCGCTCGAGGGCTTATGGTACGGCGAAAAGGCGTCCTTTGAGCAAAACGACCGCGACGCGTGGTTATGGACGTCTATGATCCGTCAGCCCGAGTTTGTGACGCAGGAGGTCTTTGACTGGGCTGCCCTCCAGTGCCGCGAAAAAAAGCCGGACGTGGATGTTTCGCGGGCACGCTTTGAGACCTTCACCGAAGGGTTGTGTGTGCAGATGATGCACATTGGCCCTTATTCGCAGGAACCCGCGACCATTGACGCCTTGCATGCCTTTATGGAAGAAAACGGCCTGATCAACATGACGGGCAATGTGCGCAAGCACCATGAGATCTATCTTGGTGATCCGCGGCGCATCGCGCCTGAAAAGCGCAAGACTGTGCTTCGCCTGCCCGTGGAAAAGAAGTAACCCGCGGCGTTATCCTTCTTGTAAAACTCCAATATCACGCAGCCACGCGGATACTTCTTCGTGTGCTTTTGCGCTGCCGTTGCCGTAGACACAAAACGCGTTTAGCAGCACAGATTGCGGGCACAATTTTTCCGTATCCTGCGCAAGACGCGCAAGGCCGCCCCCGCCGTGTGTACAAAAGGGTATCACTGTTTTTTCTGCCAAATCTGTATTTTCCAAAAACGTCGCCACGGGCGGCGCGATCGTGCTCCACCAGTTGGGCGAGCCTATAAAAACCATGTCATATTGTTCCAGCGACCCGGTCGCTTCTGCGAGCAGCGGACGAAATCCTGCCCTGATCTCTTGCTGTGCCTGCTCCACCACTGCGTCGTAGTCTTGTGGATATGGCGTTTGCGGCCTGATCTCTAACACGTCGCCGCCTGTCTCTTTGCTGATCAGCTGCGCGATCTTTTTTGTGTTGCCTGAGTGGGAATAATATGCGATCAAAATATTGTTTTTCATTTGTATTCCTTCTTTCATTCGTTTATTGTTTCTATCGTTACGTCAAAGCCGCTGTCTAAATCACTGAGCGCTTCTACGCCCGATTCAACCGTGCCAAGAGGGATCAGCCCGTCTGCATAGCCACGGTCGCCGTAGAAAAGCACGATGTTGCCCCACGGCACGTAGTAGGCCATCGTGCCGACGGAGGGATCACATCCGCCCGGCGCGTCTGAAACGGAAAGCTTTTGCGGCAGGTAACCTATCTTCTCGATCTCCGCATAGTCTTCGAATTGCAGCTTAAGCGGAAGCTGCGCCATAAGCTCCTCACAGACCGGTGTATCTTCGAGCGCGACAACGATCTCCTTGGTATCGAACACCAGTCTGATTTTGTAACCCGTTACAAGGGAGGCCTCCTCTGTGCCAGGAACGGCAGCGTTCGTCTCTGCACGCTCTTTTACAGCGGAAGCGGACGGGGTCACGACTTCTACCTGTCTTGTATTTCGGCTGCATGCGCCCGGTATCAGCACGAGCGCGCCGGCAAGCATCAGTGCAGCCATTTTCCTGATCATCCTTGTTTCTCCTCTGCTACCGTGCCTATCACGCGCGCCGGAACGCCCGCAACCACTACGTTTGGCGGTACATTTTTTGTCACTACCGCACCTGCCGATACCACTGCGTTGTCGCCGATCGTCACGCCGGGCAACACCGTCGCGCCGACGCCCAGCCATGCTTTTTTGCCGATCACGACAGGTTTGCACACCGTTGAGCTGCGCCGGGACGGGCTCATTACGTGATTGATGGTGATCAGATTGACTTTGGGGCCAATGAGCGCCCCGTCTCCGACCGTGATGCCACCCCTGTCCATGAAGGTACAGGCATGATTGATGAACACGTTTTTGCCCACGCGGATATTTTTACCAAAATCCGTATAGAACGGCGGCAGCAGCTGGAACGTTTCATCGACCTCTGCCCCGGTAAGGCACGAAAACAACTCCCTTACCTCTCCTCTGTTATGGAACGTATGGTTGAGCTCCGCCGTTATTTCCTGTGCTTCATCAATGATCTTACGGATCGTATCATACTCCGGGTCTGTGAGCGCTATCACGTCCCCTGCCCGGTCGCGTTCCAAAATATTTTTCATTTCTAATTGCTCCTTTTTCTATGTTTTCCTGCCGCTTTCTCCGGCACTCTATCGAGCATACACCTTGGAGCGAACTCCAAGTCAAGGATTTTTTTCGACAATAAAAAAACCGTTCAAACGAACGGTTTTTGAGTTGTTTTTTGATCAGACCAATGATTTCATGTAGCTTGCATAACCGGCAAAGGCAATGCCCGGTTCTTCTAAGGAAAGATCCCAGCGCTTGAGCCACTCTAGGGAATAGTAGCCGTCGTAGCCGATCTTTTTGAGCAGTTCGACGCATTCCTTGACGGGCAGATCGCCGTAACCGACCATCGTATATTTCAGCTTGCCGTCCTCATAGAGGGAATCTTTGATGTGTACGTGGCGGATCAGATCGCCGATGACACCGATCGTATCGGCGGGTTTTTCGCCAAAATAGCGGTATGGATGGTGGATATCCCACAGCACGCCTGCGTTTTCTTCGTCGATCCCGTTCATCAGTTTTTCCATGTTGTACGAGTTCGCAAAGAACCCGTTTGTTTCCACAAGGATATTGACGTCCTCGGGCTTTGCATACTGCGCAAGCTCTTTTATGCGCGCCGCAATTTCAGGAATATGCAGCTCTCCGCTTTGCTCGGGCCCAAAATCCCCCAGTACACGGATATTTTTGATGCCCATGTCGTGCGCGGTATCCACATACGCCTTTGCAAGGTATAAAATATCGTCGATATGGCTTGTGTCGTTCATATAACATGCGGAGGTCAGACAGGCGATCTTAAGCCCCTTATCTTCGAGTGTCTTTCTTGTTTTGGGCGCTGTTTCCGGAAAAAATTCAGGGATACGCGCTGCGTCGATCACGTTGCCCACGCCGCGGATCTCGATCCCGTCGTAGCCCAAGTCGCATGCTGTGGATATGATATCTGAAAAGCTCCATTCGGGGCATCCCAGTGTTGAAAAACAAAGCTTCATAGTTGTTTCCTCCATCGCTATCTTACCAATATTTTAACATATGGATTTGCCGTTTGCAATTCTAGGCTTTGCAGCCGATCACGCCCTCGCAGGCCTTTGCGCTGCCCGCTTTGCACGCATATTCATAGTATTTGATCTTTTGATTGATTTTTTTTAGATGACCGTTGAGCTGCTTCATCTGTTCTTCTACCGCTTCCTTTTGTTTCTGAAAAAGCTCCAGACGCTTCTTGAGCGTTGCGTCGCCCTCCTGGTACCAGTCGATGTAGGTGCGTATCTCCTTGATCTGCATTCCCGTGCTTTTTAAGCAATTGATGATGGCCAGCATTTCCAGATCGTGATCACGGAACGCCCGCTTGCCTGATGCGGAACGCCCGACAAAAGGCAGCAGTCCTTCCTTTTCGTAATAACGCAGCGTATAGACCGACATGCCGGAAAGGTCTGCCGCCTGTGATATGGAATATGTCATGGTTTTTTCCTCCATAAAAAATTTATGCTTGACTTCGAGCTAACTCGAGGTTGTATGATGTTATTATATCATACAAGTCAAAGGAGTGACACACAATGGAACAGTTCAATTATTTCATCCCTACGCGTGTTTTATTTGGAGCCGGAAAGCTAGGTAGCCTGCATAAGCAGAAGCTGCCGGGTAAGCGCGCGCTCATCGTGACGACAGGCGGGACTTCCTTAATCAAATACGGTTATTTGGACAGGTTGAAGGAACAGCTCGACCTGAAAGGGGTATCTTATGTCCTTTATAACAAAATCCTGCCCAACCCCATCAAGGAGCACGTGATGGAGGGCGCTGCGGTCTGCAAGCAAAACGATCTTGATTTTGTGATCGGCCTCGGGGGCGGCAGCAGCATTGACGCGGCAAAGGCGATCTCTGTTATGGCGACCAACACAGGCGACTATTGGGACTATGTGGGCGGAGGCTCCGGCAAGGGCCTTCCCATCCCCAATGATCCGCTTCCTGTTGTGGCGATCACCACAACAGCGGGTACAGGCACAGAGGTCGACCCGTGGACAGTGACCACCAAAACGGATACCAACGAAAAGATCGGCTTTTGTTATGACAAGACGTTCCCCGTGCTCGCGGTCGTCGATCCAGAACTGATGGTCAGCGTGCCGCCGTACCTGACAGCTTGCCAGGGGTTCGACGCATTGTTCCACAGCACGGAGGGATATCTTAACAAAACAAGCTATGTGATGAGCGACCTTTACGCTTTGAAATCCATCGAGCTGATCGGCAGGAGCCTTGCAAATGCAGTAAGGGACGGCAAGGATATTCAGGCGCGCGAGGATGTGGCGCTTGCAAACTCGCTTGCGGGCATGGTGGAATCTACGTCAGGCTGTATTTCCAAGCACAGCTTGGAGCACGCTTTGAGCGCCTATCACCACAACCTTGAGCACGGCGCTGGGCTGATCGCGCTCAGCCGTGAATACTACACCTTCTTTGCACAGACAGGGCAATGCGAGCAGCGCATGATCGATATGGCAAAGGCGCTTGGCAAAGCGGATGCAACAAGTTCTATGGATTTTGTGGACGCGCTGGTCGAGCTGCAAAAGGCATGCGGTGTGGATGATATCAAACTGAGCGAATACGGTATCACCGAGGACGAATTGCCCAAGTGCGTGCAAAACGCGCGCGAAACGATGGGCGGGTTGTTTGAGGTCGATCCGGTTCCGCTAAGCGACGAGGACGCGCTCTTGATCTACCAGAAATCTTTCCGGTAAACACATCGATCAAAAGAGGCTGCCGATCAGGGCAGCCTCTTTTTTACTGATCTCCATCCTATATGGTTTGTTCGAATTCTGTGAGCGCTTTGTCAAATTCGCTCATACACACATCGACAGGCTTGCCGCTCGCAAGGTCTACATGCGCGATCTTTAGCAGCTCTAACGGATGATCGCTGCCGCCTGATGACAGGAAGCGCATATAATCGCGTACCGCGTTTTTCTTGCCGGACAGAATATCGGAGGCGATCTGTACCGCGCACGAGAAGCCTGTAGCGTATTTATAGACATAGAACGCATTGTAAAAATGCGGGATGCGCGACCATTCGTAAGAAATGATGTCGTCGCGCTGCATCTGCGGCCCGTAATAGAGCGCATTCAAATCCCCATACATCCGGCACAGCACCTCATGCGTCAGCGCCTGCCCGTCTTCCATTGCGCTGTGCGTCATTTTTTCGAATTCCGCAAA
>NZ_JAYFPU010000097.1:0-1800 GCF_034927525.1 Christensenella sp. | reverse complement strand
GGGTGTGAAGGAGAGCAAATTTATTTTATCTGATTATTGGATCCGGCTAACGAAGTCGGCGTAGGCTTCACAGCCGTGTTCGTGGACGTCTAAGCCTTCAATTTCAACGATGCGTTCAACACGCAGGCCGTGGGCTTTCTTGAGGATGAGGAAGAAGATCCCCGAGGTCATGAGTGCCCAGGCGGCGACACAGACGACACCAATGAACTGAACCCCCAAAAGGTTAAAGCCACCACCGTAGAACAGACCAACGACGGCATCTTCCGTACCTGGCATATAGTTGGCAAAGAGACCGACTAACAGGGTGCCGAGAACCCCACAGCCACCGTGTACCGAAATGGCACCAACAGGATCATCAATCCTGCATTGACTATCAATAAAGGGAACCAGTAAGGATACGGCAATGCCAGAAAGAACACCAACCCAGATCGACCCCCAGAGGGTAATGACCTGGCAGCCAGCGGTAATCCCCACCAGCCCAGCGAGGACACCATTTAAGGTCATCGAGACATCTGGTTTTTTGTACCGGAACCAGGTAAAGAACATGACCGTCAGGCCACCGGCCGCTGCCGCCAGGTTGGTGGTCATTGCGATATGTCCAATTTCATCAGTCACCGCAATGGTGGAACCACAGTTAAATCCAAACCAGGCAAACCAGAGGATAAAGACACCCAAAGCGCCAAGGGTCAAAGAGTGACCGGGAATGGCATTGGCCGAGCCATCCTTGTTATATTTACCAATACGGGGACCGACCATAATGGCACCCATGAGGGCCACCCAGCCCCCCACCGAATGGACGGCGGTGGAGCCAGCAAAATCCACAAAGCCCATCTGGCTTAAGAAGCCGCCACCCCAGATCCAATGTCCGGATACCGGGTAGATGATTAAACTAACGAAGGCAGAGACCGCGCAGTAGGCGGTAAACTTTGTACGCCCAGCCACAGCCCCGGAAACGATGGTTGCCGCGGTGGCGCAGAACACCGTCTGAAAGAATATATAGAGTTCTGGGGGAATATTATCCACCACCTGGATGGATGTCGGATTAAAGAAGCCTGACGTTCCAATGAAGGCACCATCCCCGCCAAACATGACGGCAAAGCCCACACAGAGGAAAAGAATTGAACCAATCATGTAATCCACAAAGTTCTTCATAATGATGTTCCCGGCGTTTTTAGCCCGGGTAAAGCCTGTTTCCACCATGGCGAAGCCCGGCTGCATAAACATAACCAGGGCAGCTCCCAGGAACACCCATACGATATCTGCATATTGCTGCATATCCATAAGTTAATACCTCTTTCTTTATTTTTCAAAAAATAAAGGGGATCCTTATTTTCAATGTCTATCATGTAAAAAAGGTATAATAACCGTTTTACATTGAAAATAATTATCCCCATTGATAATTGTATCGCTATTTTTTTAAATCCTACACCGTCCCATTAGATGGCATCTGGACCGCGTTCCCCTGTACGGATACGAACGACATCCGCCACATCGTACACAAAGATCTTGCCGCCGCCGATTTCATCAGAGGGCAGCCTTTCAGTTAACAGCTTAATGATGATTTCTGCGGTCTCCGCATCGGTGATGGTTTCAATTTTAATTTTTGGCAAAAAGTTCACGGTGTAGGATGTCCCGCGATAGGATTTTTTAAATCCCTTCTGGTTCCCATACCCCATAATATTGGTAATCATCATCCCCTGAATATCACAGGTATTTAGAATCTCCTTGGCATCCTCTAAAAGATTGGGATTCAGCACAATCTCTAATTTCTTCATACTTTCCTCCTAATATATTTTTAAA
>NZ_JAYFPU010000369.1:0-9755 GCF_034927525.1 Christensenella sp. | reverse complement strand
ATGGAAGTTTTGTTGCCAGTAAATAAGGGCGATATGAAACACGCAGGGATAAAGCAGCGTGATTCTATTCTGGTAACAGGGGATGCCTACGTGGATCATCCTTCCTTTGCACATGCCATTATTTCGCGCTATCTTGTCGCGCACGGCTATTCCGTCGGCATCCTTGCACAGCCCGACTGGAGAAAAACAACAGCTTTTGAGGTACTGGGACGTCCAAGGCTCGGCTTTTTGATCAGCGCGGGAAATATGGACAGCATGGTCAATCTGTACACGGTAAACAAGCGCAGGAGAAGGCAGGATATGTATACACCGGGCGGAAAAACGGGCAAGCGTCCGGAGCGCTCTACAACGGTTTATGCAAAGAAGATACGCGAAGCATATGGGGATATTCCGATCATTATCGGCGGGATCGAAGCGAGCCTGCGGCGGTTTGCGCACTATGACTATTGGGACAACGATGTGAAGCCGTCGCTGCTCACACAAAGCGGCGCGGATATCCTTGTTTACGGGATGGGGGAACACGCCATTGTCGAACTGGCGGAGGCGCTTGACGGCGGACTTGCCGCAAGGGATATTACTTATGTCGAAGGAACTATGTATCGTGCGCCCGATCTTTCACGTGTGTATGAATATGAACAGCTGCCAGCATATAAGAAGGTAAAGACAGATAAAAAAGCATATGCGGACGCTTTTGTGCGCCAAATGCACGACCGGAAGCACGTGCTTGTCCAGCAGCACGACGATGAATATGTTGTACAGAATATCCCGGCGCAGCCGCTTGATCAGCAGGAGCTGGATTTTGTGTACGCTTTGCCCTATACGAGAAAGGCACATCCGATGTATGAGCAGGCTATTCCCGCTTTGCTGGAGGTGCAGTATAGCATCACCGCAACACGCGGCTGTGCGGGTGCGTGCGCCTTTTGTGCGCTGTATTATCATCAGGGCAAGGACGTTGCGTGGCGCAGCGAGAAGAATATCGTGGAAGAAGCGGCTGATTTTGTAAAGGATAAGGATTTCAAAGGATACATTCACGACGTAGGCGGCCCGACCGCTAATTTCTATGGGCTGAGGTGTACAAACCCAAAGGGAAGGTGCGACACGCGCCGCTGCCTTACGCCGGAGAAGTGCAGATTTTTAAAGGAAGACCACACGAAGTATCTGCATCTGCTGCGGCGGCTGCGGAACATGAAGGGGATCAAAAAAGTATTTATCCGCTCGGGGATACGGCACGATTATGCACTGCTTGACAAAAGCGGCGAATTTGTGCGCGAATTGGCGGCATATCATGTAAGCGGTCAGCTCAAGCTTGCACCCGAGCATGTAAGCCCGGATGTCCTTACCTGTATGGGCAAGCCGGATATTGAGAAATATACGCGGTTTTGCCAGAAATTTGAAGCGGCCTCCAAGCGCGCGGGCAAGAAACAGTATACATTGCCTTACTTTATGTCGTCACACCCCGGCAGTACGCTGATGGATGCCGTGCGTCTTGCGGAGTTTATACGCGATACAGGCTTTATGCCCGAACAGGCGCAGGACTTTTATCCGACGCCGGGCACGCTTGCGACATGTATGTATTACACGGGTTTTGACCCGCTCACAGGAAAAAAGGTATACATCCCTAAGTCGCCCGAAGAAAAAGAGATGCAGCGCGCACTGATCCAGTATAAAAACCCAAAAAACCGGACAGTGGTAAAGAAGGCTTTGCGCAAGGCAGACCGTGACGATTTGATCGGGAACTCTAAGCGTTCTTTGGTACGCGAATAATTGCGGAATGTGTTATTTGTGGTTGCGTGCGGGGTATAAATATAGTATACTGTTTCCTGTATTGTTCTACGAAATTTGTAAGTATTGTAGCAATTTAGGAGGAAAGATATGACTGCAAAACTGGAGAAGCTGGATGGCAATAAAGTAAAACTGGAGATCACCGTTTCAGGAGATCAGTTTGAAGAAGGTATTCAGAAAGCGTATCAGAAATCGAGAGGGAAATTCAACATTCCCGGATTCAGAAAAGGAAAGGCGCCGAGAGGGATCATCGAGAACTTCTATGGCCCGCAGGTGTTCTATGAAGACGCGCTTGACGAGATCATCCCTGAGGCTTACCGTGCGGCAGTCGAAGAAAATAAACTTGACGTGGTTTCGAGACCGGAATATGACGTATTGAGCATCGACAAGAAGGATGGCGTCGTGATAACGGCGGAGGTTGTTGTAAAACCTGAAATAAAGCTTGGAAAATACGAAGGCTTGAAAGTCAAAAAGCCGGTAGAGAAGATCGCGGCAAAGGATGTGGACGCGGAAGTCGAAAAGACGCGCGACCAGAACGCAAGATGGGTTGAGGTTGAGCGCGCTGCAAAAGACGGCGATACCGTTATCATTGATTTCTTAGGTTCGGTGGACGGCGTTCCGTTTGAGGGCGGCGAGGCAAAAGAGCAATCGCTTGTACTTGGGGAAGGACGTTTTATCCCGGGGTTTGAAGAGCAGATCGTTGGCATGAAAGCGGGAGAACAGCGTGATATTAATGTGAAGTTCCCGGAGGGTTATACACCGGAGCTTGCAGGAAAAGACGCTGTGTTCGCGATCACGCTTCATACGGTGAAGCAAAAGGAACTGCCGGAGATCGACGATGATTTTGCACAGGACGTATCAGAATTTGATACGTTGGCTGAATATAAGAAGGATATCAAGAAAAACATGCAGGAGCGCGCCGACATGAAGGCGAAGGCCGAGCTGGAAAATCAGCTTTTGACGGCGATCGCGAACGACATCAAGGCGGATATCCCGGAGGTCATGATCGACAACCAGATCGACTATCAGATTCAGCAGATGTCTTATCAGCTGATGTATCAGGGGATGAAAATCGAAGATTATCTTCAGTATATCGGCATAACGATGGACGACCTTCGCAAAGAATACAGGGAAGGTTCTGCCCAGCAGGTGAAAATGCGCCTTGCAGTGGAAGCTTTGTTAGATAAGCTGAAGATCGACCCGACAGAAAAAGATATTGAAAAGAAATACGAGGAGCTTGCAAAGGCGGAGAATAAGACAGTCCAGGAATACAAGGACATGATGGGCACGCAGGAGCTTGATTATTTCAAGGATCGCGTTGCGATGGAACAGTTGTTTGATTATCTGGTTTCCAAGGCCGAGGTGGAAGAAATAGACGCCAAGGTATGGGAAAAAGAACAGGCTGAAAAAGCGAAAAAGGAATCCGAAAAGAAGGAGCCCAAGAAGAGCACAGCCAAAAAGCAGGCGACAAAAAAGGAAACAGCAAAGGCTGCTGACAAGACAGCGGAAAAGAAGCCCGCTGCAAAGAAAACGACAGCCAAAAAAGAAACGACAAAAAAAGCATAAGGTGAAGTATGCGAGGGTGCATGCTTTACGAAGGGAGGATCCTTTATGAGTTTAGTACCTATGGTCATAGAACAGACAAACAGGGGAGAACGGTCTTACGACATTTTTTCCAGATTGTTGAAAGATAGAATCATATTTTTGGTGGGTGAGATCGACGATATTACCGCAAATCTTGTGGTGGCACAGATGATCTTCTTAGAAGCGGAAGACCCGGACAAAGATATCTATTTATACATCAACAGCCCCGGCGGTTCCATTACGGCCGGTATGGCGATCTACGATACGATGCAGTACATCAAGTGCGAAGTCAGCACGATCTGCATTGGAATGGCGGCGTCTATGGGCGCATTCCTGATGGCAGCGGGCGCAAAGGGCAAGCGTAAATCCCTGCCCAACAGCGAGATTATGATCCACCAGCCGTTAGGCGGTACACAGGGTCAGGCGACGGATATTGCCATCCACGCGCAGCGGATTTTGGACATCAAAGACAAGATGAACAAAATTTTAAGCGAACGAACAGGTCAGTCTCTTAAAAAAGTCCAGAAGGACGTTGAACGTGATTACTTCATGGGCGCGGAAGAAGCGCTTGCATATGGTGTAGTCGACGAGATCATACCTGCGAAACGATAAACGTTTAGAGGTGAAACATGTACGATAATTATAACGACGATGATAAGAAGCAGATCAAATGCTCCTTTTGCGGCAAGCCGCAGGACGAGGTAAAACGTTTGGTCGCAGGCCCCGGCGTATTCATTTGCGATGAATGTGTGGAGCTGTGCCGTGAGATCATCGACGAAGAATTTAAAGAAGCGGCGAAATTTGATCTAAAGGATGTTCCGAAGCCGCCGGAAATCGTCAGACTGCTTGACGACTATGTCATCGGACAGGAAAAAGCAAAAAAATACCTTGCCGTAGCTGTGTATAACCATTACAAGCGCATCAACGCGGAAACGTTGGAGGACGGCACGGAGATACAAAAGAGCAATATTTTGATGCTTGGACCTACAGGAAGCGGCAAAACGCTGCTTGCACAGACACTGGCGCGTATCCTCGATGTTCCGTTTGCCATGGCGGACGCGACATCGCTGACAGAAGCCGGTTATGTGGGTGAGGACGTGGAAAACATCCTCTTAAAACTCATTCAATCGGCAGATTTTGACATCGACCGTGCACAAAAAGGGATCATTTATGTCGATGAGATCGACAAGATTTCCCGTAAGAGCGATAACCCGTCCATTACGCGTGACGTATCGGGCGAGGGTGTACAGCAGGCATTGCTGAAAATATTAGAGGGTACGGTTGCGAGCGTGCCGCCGCAAGGTGGCAGAAAGCATCCGCATCAGGATTTCCTGCAGATCGACACGACAAACATTCTGTTTATTTGTGGCGGAGCCTTCGACGGACTTGACGAAGTGATCGAGCGCCGGACAGGCAAAAAATCGATGGGATTTGGTGCTGATGTGCAGAGCAAGACAAACAAAAACATCGGGCAGTTGTTCGAAATGATCGAATCTGAAGATTTGCTGAGCTATGGCCTGATCCCTGAGTTTGTCGGACGTTTGCCGGTGGTCGTAAACCTGCATTCGCTTGATCAGAAAGCGCTTGTCGATATTCTGAAAAAGCCGAAAAACGCACTGACAAAGCAGTTTAAGAAGCTGTTCTCCATTGACGGTGTAGAGCTTGAGTTTGACGACGAGGCACTTGAAGAAGTTGCGAAGCTCGCGATTGAACGCAAAACGGGCGCGCGCGGACTGCGCAGTATCATCGAAAGCTCGATGATGGATATCATGTATGATATTCCGTCGCGCAACGATATTTTAAAATGTGTGGTCACAAAAGATACGATCAGCAACAAGAAACCGATGCTGGTGGTAGGCGATAAGCCGGAGCCAAGCAAGGTGGAATCGATCACAGATACGCAGAGCGAACAAGAATCGGTTTCCTAAGCCGAAAACGAAGAGCGGATCAAGTATCCGCTCTTTTTTGTTTGCTATATTTTGTGGTTTGATATATAATTATACAGGATTTATTACAGAATATAGTATTTTTCGGAGGACAAGACATGTCAAAGGCATATACCGCCGGAGATATACAGGTGTTAGAGGGGCTGGACGCGGTACGCCGCCGTCCGGGTATGTATATCGGGACGACGAGTATCAAAGGATTGCATCATTTATTATGGGAGATCGTTGATAACGGTATAGACGAAGCGGCGAACGGGTTCGCCGACAAGCTGCTGATCACGATCCACCCGGATAATTCCATATCAGTAGAAGATAACGGCCGTGGCATCCCTACAGGGCTGCATCCGGAACTGAAAATTTCTGGGGTGGAGGTCGTATTTACACAGCTGCATGCAGGCGGCAAATTTAACAACGAAAATTATGCTTATTCCGGCGGATTGCACGGCGTAGGCGCTTCTGTTGTGAACGCGCTTTCCAAATGGCTCGATGTCGAAGTATACCAAAACGGCAAGGTGTATTTTCAACGCTATGTGACGGAGGTGGACGCCAAAGGCAAGCTTCACACAGGGCAGGCGGTCGCACCCTTAAAGGAGATCGGTGAATCGAGAAAACACGGCTCTAAGGTTACCTTTTTGCCGGACGACACGATCTTTGACGAAGTGAATTTCAACTATGATACCATTCGCCGCAGATTGCGGGAGCTGGCTTTTTTGACAAAAGGACTCAAGATTGTATTTGCGGACGAGCGAGAGCTCATTGGTGGACGGCCAAAAAAGGAAACATTTGAGTATACAGGCGGTATCATGGATTTTGTGCTGTATTTAAACAGGGACAAAACGCCGCTGCACGCAGCGCCTATCCTTCTGGAAGGTCAGCGCGGAGATATCCTCGTCAGCATTGCGATGCAATACAATTCCAGCTATACGGAAAGTATTTTCTCTTATGTAAACAACATTCCGACTACTGAAGGCGGAATGCACGAAACGGGCTTCAAAACTGCGATCACAAAGGTGATGAACGACTATGCCCGTACCAATAATCTGCTGAAAGAAAAGGAAGCGAACCTTACGGGTGATGATTTCCGTGAGGGGCTTTGCGCTGTCGTAAACATCAAGATGAAGGATGTACAGTTTGAAGGACAGACAAAGACGAAGCTGGGAAACGCGGAAGCGCGCGTCGCCGTAGAGGCGGTGGTAACGGAAAAGCTTTCTGCATTTATGGCTGATTTAAACAACACGCAGATGTGCACCAAGATATTGGAAAAGGCGATTTCGGCCGCGAAAGTACGTGACGCAGCACGCAAGGCAAAGAAAATGGAGCGTGCAAAAAACAAGCTGGAAAGTGCGCCGCTTGTCGGAAAGCTCTCCGCTTGTACGGGCAGAAAAGCAGAGCTCAATGAGCTTTTTATCGTAGAGGGCGACAGTGCGGGCGGCAGCGCGAAACAAGGACGCGACCGTCGTTTTCAGGCGATCCTGCCGCTGCGCGGCAAACCGCTCAACGTGGAAAAGAAGCGTGTAGATCAGGTGCTTGCCAACGAAGAGTTCCGTTCGATCATCACAGCACTGGGCGCAGGGTTTGATGATAGTTTTGTGCTCGGAAACATGAAGTATAATAAAGTGATCATACTGGCAGATGCCGATCAGGACGGCGGGCATATCCGTGCGATTCTGATCACGTTCTTCTATCGTTATTTCAAGGATCTGATCACGGACGGGCATCTGTATATCGGACGTCCGCCTCTTTACAAGATCGCGCGCGGAAACAAGGTGCTGTATGCTTACAATGAGGAGCAGCTCGAAAAAGCAAAGGTCGAGGTAGGCCGTGGTTATACGGTGCAGCGCTATAAGGGGCTGGGGGAGATGAACCCGGAGCAGCTGTGGGATACGACAATGGATCCGGAAAAGCGCTCGCTGATCCGAGTGACGATCGAGGATCTTGCGGATGTGGAAAGCATCGTAACGACGCTGATGGGCGACAATGTCGAGCCGCGCAAGCAGTATATCGCGGAATATGCGAATTTCAATAAGCAGGATAATTTTGAGGTAGCGCAGTATGAAGACTAAGCAGATCGTATTCAACGAGGAGATCATAGAAGAAGCGCTTGAGGAGGTCATGCACACCTCTTTTATGACATATGCGGAGTATGTTACGATGGAGCGTGCCCTGCCGCGTGTAGAGGACGGATTAAAGCCGGTGCAGCGGCGTATTTTATATACGATGTACGACCTCGGTATCCTGCCGGACAAGCCTTATAAAAAGTCGGCAAGGATCGTCGGCGAAGCGCTCGGTAAATATCATCCGCACGGTGACAGCAGCGTTTATGACGCGATGGTGAGGCTTGCGCAGCCATACGCGATGCGTATGCCGCTTGTGGACGGTCATGGCAACTTTGGATCGATGGACGGCGACAGCGCCGCCGCGATGCGTTATACGGAAGCGCGGCTTTCTCCGCTTGCGCTTGAAATGCTACGCGATTTAAATAAAGATACGGTTCCGTTCCGCCCGAACTTTGACGATACGGAGCGTGAGCCGGATATGCTACCCGCCCGTTATCCCAATCTGCTTGTAAACGGGTCTTCGGGCATCGCCGTCGGTATTGCGACAAATGTTCCGCCGCACAATTTGGGCGAGGTCATCAAGGGCGTGGTCACGCGTATCGATCAGCCCGAGTGCAGCCTGAAGGATGTGATGAAGCACATCAAGGCGCCTGATTTTCCGACGGGGGGCTATCTTCTTGGCGGAGAGGGATTGCAGCAGGCGTATGAGACGGGCAGGGGTAAAATCCTTATCCGTGCAAAAACACACATAGAAAAGACAAGCTCAGGCAAAAACCTGATCGTCGTGACAGAGATACCGTACGAAGTCAAAAAATCGGCGATGCTGGAAAAGATACTCAATGTGAGTGAAAGCAAAAAGGAATTGTTTGCCGGGATCGACGATATTCGCGACGAATCGGACAGGGAAGGCATCCGCGCGGTTATTGAGATCAAAAAAGGGCACGATCCGGAGAAGATACTCAACCTGCTGTATAAATATACGGACTTACAAACGACATTTGGCATCAATATGATGGTCATTGCCGATGGCTCGCCCAGACAGCTTGGTTTGATGTCTATTATTGACTACTATATCGCGCACCAAAAGAACGTTGTTACACGTCGCACGCAATTTGACCTTGAAAAAGCGGAAAAACGCGAGCATATTTTGCTGGGGCTTATTATCGCAGTCAAAAATATCGACCGCGTCATCAAGATCATCCGCGCTTCCAAAAACACGGAAGAAGCAAAAAAAGCGTTGATGCAGGAATTCAACCTGACAGGTATACAAGCACAGGCGATCCTCGATATGCGCCTTGCGCGTCTTACAAATCTGGAAGTGGAACTTTTAGAAAACGAATACAAGGAAGTTGTTGCGCTTATCAAATATCTGCGCTCCATCCTCGGTTCGGAAGCAAAGCTGCTGGAGGTCATCAAGGAGGAGCTTGTCGCGATCGGCGATAAGTATGCGGACAAGCGCCGTACCCAACTGATGAATGAGGAGCACGCGAAGATCGAAGTGGATGAAAGCGAATTTATGGTCGTTGAAGACTGTGCTATCATTTTGACACGCGGTGGCAACCTGAAGCGTATGTCGCAAAAAGCGCTGCAAAAAGGGATCGAAGCAGGAGAATTAGAGGAAAAGCTGCAGCCGGTCATGATTTTGCAAACGGATACGGCAAACAAGCTTTATCTGTTTACCAATAAAGGCAATATGATGATGATGCCAGCTTTAAGTGTGCCGGAGGCACGCATGAAGGAAGCGGGCAAGTCTCTGAATGCGCTGATGAGCGGTATCGACGCAGGAGAAGAGATATTAAGTATCATCACCAAAGCAGATTTTGAAAAGAAGCTGATGTATTTTGTAACAGCAGGCGGGCTTGTCAAGGCAACGGACATGAAGGAATTCGACGTGAAAAAATCGAAGATCATGGCGTGCGGCCTAAAAGATGGCGACGAACTGATCTATGCAAAGCCGTCCGATCCGACGCTGCACAATATGCTTTTCATTACGTCGGAGGGGATGTCTATCAACATCAAAAAAGACGAGATATCTGTCATGGGACGGAGCGGCAAAGGCGTAGGAGCGATCAAGCTTGGTAAGAATGCAAGACTTGTTTTTGCAGAACAGATCGAAAACGGTCAGGACGGCGAAGTGTTGCTGATGGCAGAAAAAGGTTATGCCAAGCGTACGCCGATCGCAGAGTTTGAAGAACAGGGCAGGAATGGTAAGGGCCTAAAAGCATACCTGCTGAATGACAGCACGGGAAAAGCGATCATCGGCGCGTTGATTTTGAGTAACATCGCGACGGTCACTGTGCTGCAAAAATCCGGTGATATGCACAAACTGCAAACGGATAGTGTACCGCAGGATGCGCGTAACACGAAAGGCGAGCAAGTCGTACTC
>NZ_JAYFPU010000134.1:0-30447 GCF_034927525.1 Christensenella sp. | reverse complement strand
TATTTGCGTTCTTCAGCGAAGATGTAAAGACCATGACGGTCTCTAATGTCGGGCAGGTGGTATTGCCTGATGATATGAAGCCGCTTGTTGACCGGATGGAGGCTGTGGTTTATCCGACGGAGAGAAGCCCGGTCAACTGTTGTATGTGTTCGGTCAATGGTAAAATGACGATCTCATTTATCCGTTCGATCGAGCAGGCGGACACGATCCGGTTCTTTTTCCGCTTTTTGGCGCGGAACGTGAGCCCGGACATCGAAATCTACACCAATAATTGGGGTGCTTGTGATGAGAAACTGTGAATATTGCAACGTGAGGGTGGACGAAAACTTAACAACATGTCCGCTGTGTGAACGGAAATTAACCGGACAGCAGGGCGCGGAAGCAAAACACACCTATCCGGCCTATGCGCGCAAGGACGAGAAGTATGCAGCGCCTGCCGGAAACGGAAAATATAAGGCGCTCGTTGTGACGATGCTGATCGTCGCGGTATGCGCGTTCATCAATCTTTTGACGCGTGGCGAAGCGGGCGGCTACTGGTTTTTGGATGTCGCCGTTGTTTTGGGATATATCTGGGTATTGGTGCTGCACACGATCCGTTCTAAGGCGCGTGGCAGCGTGAAGT
This sequence comes from Christensenella sp., assembly GCF_034927525.1. Taxonomy (NCBI): domain Bacteria; kingdom Bacillati; phylum Bacillota; class Clostridia; order Christensenellales; family Christensenellaceae; genus Christensenella; species Christensenella sp. The sequence continues at coordinate 29,825 of NZ_JAYFPU010000134.1, read as the reverse complement.
TTTTCGCGCAGGTGTGTATGATCTCGCTGATGCTTATTGTATTTGACTTGAACGCGGGCGGCGGCCTTTGGTCTTTGCTGTTCGGGCTGCCCATCGAAGCGGTGGCGATGATCTCGCTGGCGACCTTCATCGTGTGTCGGCGCAAGATGCTGTGGAGCGAATATGTTTTGTACGGATTTATGATCCTGTTTATTGGCTTTGCACCGATGATCGCCGTACAAATGGGTTTTGTACCGATGTTTTGGACGTTCTTTATGAGCGCGGGCTATGCGGTGGTGACATGTCTGTTTATGCTGATGTTTGCCAACAAACAATACAAGCAAACAGCAGTGAGACGCGTACATTTTTAGCATTTTTTGATTGCCCTTACAATTGTTACGTGATATGATAAAAAACAGTGAAAGAATCTTTTTCGCTGTTTTTTTGAGAACATTTTATACCTGGCAGGGATCGTATGGAAAAAAGTCAACGGATCACACAACAAAAGATATATATCGCTGCAGTCATTGTATGTGTCGTCTTCCTATTGGCAGGCGTGCTTTTTTTGCGCTATGCGATCGATGAAAACGAACGGGAAACACGGGAATATATGCAGGAGGTCGCACAGCAGAGCAAGCTTGCGGTGGACAAGCAAGTGCAGGGGGATTTCCAGACGCTTGAAGGGATAGCGGGCATCATCGGCTCTATGGAAAACCCTGATTTTGAGGCATTGCTGCCTGTGCTGAATGAGATCAATCAGGGAAATGCCTTTATCCGCATGGGATTTACAGAGCGAAACGGTCTTACGGATGGGGTAGATATCGACGGCAAGCTTTATGAGGACGTAGACCTGAGCAGTAAGGGCTTTGTGGAACAGGCATATGCGGGCGAGGAAGTGATTACCCGCACGCAGAGGGCGGTTGACGGGGACTTTTGGGCGAATTATTACGCAGTGCCTATCCGGCATAACGGCGAGGTGGTCAAGGTGCTGTGCGCGGTCAACGATTCGAGCATATTCAGCGAGATCATGGATACCTCTATGTTTGGAGGAAAAGGCTATGCGAGCATTATCGATAAGGACGGCGCATACATCATCCGCTCTAACCATCCTTCGCTAGCTGCGGACAGAGATGCGCTCAACCTCTTTGAGCTTTATCCGTTTGGAGAGGAAGAACAAGCGCGTATCAAGGCAGATTTTGATCAGGGGAAAAGCGGGTTTGCGGAATATACTTACCGAGGCGTGCGTATGTGGGCCTCGTACACGCCGCTCGATGTGAACGGTTGGTATATTTTCAGCGTCGTGCCGGAGGCGGAGATCAACGAAACGTTTGCGATGCTGACATGGGGGCTGGTCGGGATCATCGTGGGAGCGATCCTTGTATTTGCGTTTTTGATGATACTGATCAAGAGGACAAACGACCAGGGATTGAATGCGCTGAAGAAAATGGCTTTTACCGACCAACTGACAGGATACCGCAACTATCCGAAGTTTTTGATCGACGTGCGCAAGCTTTTGGGACGTAAAAAGGACAAGCAGTATTCGCTGTGGTACAGCGACCTGAAAAATTTCAAGATCGTGAACGCAATGTTTGGCTATGATATAGGCGACGGGGTGCTCAAATTCTGGGCAGACCTTATTGAATCGGATATGCGTGAGGGAGAGGCTTTTTGCCGCGTGTCGGGCGACAACTTTGTTGTGCTGCGCGAATACATATCGCGCGAGGAATCCCTGCGGCGGTTTAGTTGGTTATGCGAACAGCTGGGACAATTTCCGGGGACGGCGAATCGCGGGTACAAGCTGGAGATGTGTTCGGGCATTTATGTGATCGAGGAGCATGACGACCAGACCATCAACGATATGATGGACGCGGCCAATGTGGCGCAAAAATCCGTCAAGCATTTGAGCGGCCCGCAAGTCGCGTTTTATTCGGCAGAGATGCGAGAGAAGATTGTGCGGGAGACGGAGCTGGAGGCGAGGATGGAAAGCGCCCTTGAAAATGGCGAATTCAAGGTCTATATGCAGCCGAAGATCGATATACAGCATGGCGACATTGTGGCGGGAGCGGAGGCGCTGGCGCGTTGGATCAGCCCGGAGGACGGATTTTTATCGCCGGCGGAATTCATCCCGCTGTTTGAGCGCAATGGGTTTGTAATCAAGCTGGATGAGTATATGTTTGAATCGGTGTGCAGGATGTACCACGAAAGGCTTGACAGCGGTCGTGTGCTGCCGGTTGTGATCTCCGTCAATGTTTCGAGGCTGTGTATGCTGCAGACGAATTTTGTGGAGAAATACATTGCGATCAAAAATAAATACCGGATACCCGACCGGTGCATTGAGCTGGAATTTACGGAAAGTCTTGCTTTTGACAACCACGATCGTTTCAGGGATATTGTGGAAGCATTTCAGGCGAACGGGTTCCTGTGCTCGCTGGATGATTTTGGGGCGGGGCATTCGTCGCTCAATATTTTAAAAGACCTGCCTATGGATGTGCTTAAGATCGATATGCTTTTCTTCCGCGAGGGGGAAAACGCGAACCGCGACCGCGAGATTGTGAAGGGCATCGTCAATATGGCGAAGGCGCTGTGCATGAAGACAGTGGCGGAGGGTGTAGAATCCTTTGAGCAGGTGGAGTTCTTGCGCAAGACCGGCTGCGACATCGTGCAGGGGTATGTGTATTCTAAGCCGTTGCCCGTTGAAGAATTTGACGAGTTTGTGGAGGAGCGCCAGAAGAAGGAAAGAGAAGGAAAGTGACCAATAAAAAACACCGGAGAAAATTTCTCCGGTGTTTTTTGTTTGTGTTTTGATATGGTTTATTTTGTTACTTCTTTTCTAGACTCGCCGCGCACATCTATTGTAATTGTTGTTTTTAATGGGAAGTGCAAGATGCGCTGTAAAACAACTAGACCTTGTTTTAAAAGCAACCTATAGTATAATACATATATATTAGTAAAAGGGGATAAATATGAATAGTATTGAGAAAGAAAAATGGGTTCGCGAACAATTACTAGACTGTTTTGAGAATCCTTCAGTGACCTCGCGATTTGTAATACAAAAAAGGGAAAAGCTAAATGGGAAAATTTATAAGTATTGCCCTATATTGGATGATATAACTGATGATAATGGAAAGGTACAACATCAACAGCAATATGCGATAGAAAACATCGAAAATTCAATATTATATATGTCGAGAATCAAAAATTTTAACGATCCTTTCGATTCATATGTTAGCTTTTCTATGGAAGCAATAATTAGCAAAATTGTTGCAAAGTCACTCTCGATCAAAGAGTTTGATTCTTCTATGTTTGAAGGGGTACTACCTCTTTTGGTTGAAGGTATTTTAACTGATGGTTATGTTGATGATGAACAAAGTTCAAATTCTAACTATTTATTGGAATTAATTGAAGCAAGTCCAGAATTTTTGGAAGGGGGAAACTTGACGGATGAACAGAAAACAGTGGGAGTGATGAAAATGATAGGAAAAGTTTTACAAGATGGGATAAGCGGGAAAGCAGAAGTAAATAATTTAACTGATGCATATTCAAGTGATCCCGCATTACTAATTAGTGAGATACTTCGAGTGGCGATTAGTCATCCTCAAGAATTTGGTGTACAAACGGAATTAATGGACTTGGAACAGATGAAGGAAGCTACAAAAGAGCTAAAAGCACAAATGGATGATCTTCGCCCAGATATTAGTGAAGCCATTAAAAAAAACAGAGATACAATTAATAATACATATTATGTAGCTTGTTTTTCTACCACTTTCGATAATGCACTAATGTGGGCTCATTATGCAAATAAGCATAAAGGATTTTGTGTGGAATATGATTTGGGTCAAGCAAAAATTGATGACGATTTGCTAATAAATTTATTTCCGGTTATATATTCACAAAAACGAGCAATGGTTCCGGATAGCTTGTTTGATTATTCTGATATAGAGAATATGAAGGTTTCTACAAACGATATTTCGACAGTTGATTTAATACTTTCACTCCTGCAAAAAAGTGATGTTTGGCAATACGAAGATGAATGGCGGCTTATATTATATGATGAAATCGAAAAATTAAAGAATAACAAATATAGTGTTGACTGTATAAGCAAAATAATTTTGGGATGTAGCATCGAACCCTATTACAAAAATCGATTGGTCGAGTTGTGTCAGGCAAAGAAAATCAAATTATCAAAAATGCAATTGGCAGAGACAGAATATAAATTGATAGAAATTCCAATTTTGGAATGATAAAAAGAAGTAGATTAATAAACGCTTGTTTTACCCGTTGATAAAAGATTTTCTCGGCACATACAGACTTTTTTCATCCCCGGTTATTCCCAGCACCATGATGTATCGCATAAAAAAGATAGACACATCATCGGCATATTCTGCACAATGATGTGTCTAAGCTAAATCGTAAATAAAAAAACTTTTTTGTTGCCAAGCAATAGCTTTATATAGCTATTATTTGCTTGCCTCTTCGACGGCAACAGCAACTGCAACGGAAGCGCCGACCATGGGGTTGTTGCCCATGCCGATTAGTCCCATCATTTCTACGTGAGCCGGAACGGAGGAGCTGCCTGCGAACTGTGCGTCGCCGTGCATACGTCCCATTGTATCCGTCATGCCGTAGGAAGCGGGGCCTGCGCCCATGTTGTCAGGATGCAGCGTACGGCCTGTGCCGCCGCCCGAAGCAACAGAGAAGTACTTTTTGCCGTTTTCGATCGCCCACTTTTTGTAGGTGCCGGCAACCGGATGCTGGAAACGCGTCGGGTTGGTGGAGTTGCCTGTGATGGAAACGTCCACGCCCTCGTGGCGCATTACCGCAACGCCTTCGTTTACGTCGTCGCAACCGTAGCAGCGGACTTTGGAACGGTCGCCATCCGAATACTTCGTTTCGGAAACGATGTTCAGTTTGCCTGTTGCATAATCATAATCCGTCTCAACATACGTGAAGCCGTTGATGCGGGAAATGATCGTAGCCGCGTCTTTGCCAAGGCCATTGAGGATGACCTGCAAATTCTCTTTGCGGACTTTGTTTGCCGTTTTTGCAATGCCGATCGCGCCTTCCGCAGCAGCGAAGGATTCGTGACCCGCGAGGAAGCAGAAACATCTTGTCTGTTCTTCGAGGAGCATTGCAGCCAGATTGCCGTGGCCGAGGCCAACGAGGCGCTGCTCCGCAACGGAACCGGGGATGCAGAATGCCTGCAGGCCGATGCCGATCGCGCAAGCCGCTTCGGAAGCTTTTGCACAGCCTTTTTTGAGTGCGATCGCCGCGCCCAGTGTATATGCCCAGATCGCGTTTTCAAAAGCGATCTGCTGGATGCCGCGCACGATACCGTCTACGTCAAGCCCTTTATCGATCGTATACTGCTTTACTTCGTCAAGCGAAGAAAAACCGTATTCCTTCATACAGGTTTCGATTTGGGCAATTCTTCTTTCATAACCTTCAAATGTAGCCATAATGATTGCCCCTCCTTATTCTTTACGCGGGTCGATGTACTTGACCGCGTCTTCGTATCTGCCGTATGTACCGATATTCTTCTCGTACGCAACCTTGGGCTCTACGCCGTTGCGGATGTCTTCCATCATCTTGCCCATACGCACGAACTTGTAGCCGATGACCTCGTCGTTTTTGTCGAGCGCCATTTCGAGGATATAACCCTCGGCAAGCTCTAAGTAACGAACGCCTTGTGCGTTGGTGGAGAAGATGGTGCCGACCTGCGATCGAAGCCCCTTGCCGAGGTCTTCAAGACCTGCGCCGATGGGCAGTCCGCCCTCGGAGAACGCCGTCTGCGTGCGGCCGTAAGCAATCTGCAGGAACAGCTCGCGCATTGCCGTGTTGATCGCGTCACAAACGAGGTCGGTATTCAGAGCTTCAAGCAATGTTTTGCCGACGATCGCTTCTCCCGCCATAGCGGCGGAGTGCGTCATACCGGAGCAGCCGCTGGTTTCGATCAACGCTTCTTCGATGATGCCATCTTTTACGTTGAGCGTCAGCTTGCACATACCTTGCTGCGGCGCGCACCAGCCCACACCGTGTGTGAGGCCGGAGATATCAGTGATCTGTTTGGATTTTACCCATTTTCCTTCTTCAGGTATCGGAGCAGGGCCGTGGTGCGGTCCCTTTTTCACGCATACCATTTCTTCTACTTCTTTTGAGTATTGCATGGGATTTTTTACCTCCTTAAAAATTGATTACCTTAATAATGAAATACTAAGTCATACAAAGGTTATTATAGCATATTTTGAGGGAGGTAGTCATCCTATTTTTACGAATTTCATGTGGGTGGGCGCACGATGCTCACGTTTAGGCCTCTTTTGCGCGCGAGCGACACGGTGTAGCTGGTACCGCCGCAAAGGCGCGGATCAAGCAGGGCGACCATGTGGGCGGAACGCCCGACCATCCATTCGTTGCGCCGCAGGTAGCAGCCATCCGTATAGTCGCGCTGCAAAAGAACGCTGCCGTCCGCCTGTGCAAGCAGCCATTTGTAATGCTTCTGCGCGCCGGCGTCCCAGTCCTGCGCCTGCGAAAGGCAGGGGATCACGCAGATGAGGCGCAGGGGAAGTTTATAGATATGGCGCAGGTGCAAGACGAGATCGCCGCACAGCATGTCCGTGCCCTGTGCCATGCCGCACAAAAAGGTATCGCAATGGAACACGAGGGCTTTTGTGAGGATGGCAAGGGACAGCTGGATTTCGAGCGTTTCGTAACGCGGGTCGGCACGGTCGCCGAGCAGCGGGACTTTGTGCGGGCGGTGGCCGGTAAAGCAACAGGTCGTTTGTTTGTTCATATTTATCACCTATCGAATCATCGTATGAGTCAATTATATGCTGTGTGCACATTAAAATCAAGTAAATGACTTATGGTGTGAATCATTTGAGGTGTAATCATGTATAAGACAAAGAGTAGTGATGGAACAAATAATATTTCTGGTAAAAAGATTGCAGCGCTAAGAAAAGAAATGGTTCCTAAAACGTCGCAACGCCAGTTTGCGGAGATGCTTCAATTAAATGGAATGGATGCGGATAAAAATACAGTTCGCCGTATTGAAAACGGGGAACGATTTATTACGGATATAGAATTAAAAATCATTGCCGAGGCGTTAAAGGTGGAAGTACAAGAACTATTGGAAAACCGATAAGTATGGAGAAAACATATCAGATTCGCATTCGTGAGTTGCGGGAAGATCATGATTTAACACAGGCAAAAATAGCAGAACTTCTAAAAACAACGCAGCAGGTATATTCTAGGTATGAGACAGGAGAAAATGAAATGCCCATCCTGCATCTCATTACGCTTGCGAAATTTTACCGCGTGTCCGCGGATTACATTTTGGGATTAAGCAACCGAAAATAATGAGGGATGATGAATACGAAAGAGGCAGTTGCAAATCGAATCATTGAGCTTTGTAAACAAAAGAATATTTCTATCAATGCATTGGCAAATCAATCGGGTGTTTCGCCAACGACGTTTTACAGTATGCTGAATGCGAAAAGTCAAAATCCGGGAATTGTAACGATCAAAAAGATGTGTGACGGTCTCAATATTTCGTTAACGGAATTTTTTAATGCAAAAGTTTTTATGGATCTGGAACAGGAAATTAAATAATCATTATGGAAAAAACATACCATATCCGCATTCGGGAATTGCGCGAAGATCATGACTTGTCGCAGGCAAAAATAGCTGAGCTTTTAGGCACTTCGCAGCAGATGTATTCAAGATATGAAACAGGTGAACATGAAATGCCAATCCTTCACCTGATCACGCTTGCAAAATTTTACCGCGTGTCGGCGGACTATATTTTGGGATTAAGCAACAGGAAATAGAATAAAGAAGGTGGTCAAGTGTTTGCGCGAACGAGTTTAACGGCGCGAAGCGCAGTTGGGTGTCTGAAGTGCAGCGCAAATACTTGCCACCTTGAATCAGCGGATTAAAACGTATTAAAAAAGGGTATCTATGAAGCAGCAGACAGCTTGCGAGTGAAGGAGCTTCATACATGGTTTGGTTATGGATCGTGATCGCTGCGGTGGTCGTCGTATTTTTTGCCGTTGTACTGGTGGCGGCGAACAAGATTTTTGACGTTGCGGTGAACGCTGGGAAAACAAAAGAAAAGGTACTCAAGACAAACGCGAACAAGCAGGATGCGCCGGAGGAACAGGACGAAAAGGCGCGGGCGCGGCAGTGGCTCGGCGCGCAGGACTTTGTGATGCACGAGCAAAGAGCGTTTGACGGGCTGCGGCTGGTGGCGCGCGAGTTGCGCGCGGAACAACAGACGGACCTATGGGTCGTGTGTATCCATGGGTTTTCGGGGAGCGGTTTGAACCTTGGGGTAGCCGCAAAGCACTGGCATGACAGAGGTTATCACGTATTGCTGCCCGATCTGCGCGGAAGCGGGGACAGCGAGGGAGAATATTATGGTATGGGGTGGCTCGACCGGCTGGATATTATCCAATGGATCAAGGGAGTCATCCTGAAAAAAGACCCGGGAGCACGCATCGTGCTGCACGGCGTATCGATGGGGGCGGCGACAGTCATGATGACGACGGGCGCGCAGCTGCCAACAAACGTACGCGCGGCGATCGAGGACTGTGGGTATACGTCTGTGTGGGACGAGTTTACCATTCAGTTAAAAAAAGTGTTCCATTTGCCGCAATTCCCGATCATGCACATCGCAAACGGCATGGCAAAGCGCAGGGCGGGGTATTCCTTCAAGGAAGCATCGTCTGTCGCGCAGGTGAAAAGGTCAAAAACGCCTACGCTGTTCATCCACGGAGATGCAGACACGTTTGTACCGTTTTTCATGCTTGACGAGGTATATGGCGCGGCGGCGTGCGAGAAGGAAAAGCTTGTGGTGCATGGTGCGCAGCACGGCGAGTCGGTAACGCTGGAACCAGCGCTTTACTGGGGAACGGCGGAAGCTTTTATTGAGAAGTATCTATAAGGAAGGAAGAAGATCATGAAACCTGTAAATATTTATAAGTGCAAAGAAAACAACGCGACGCTGGTGCAGCTCAATTGCAACGAGGAGCCTTTTGAAAGTCTCGAAAAACTTGAGACGGACAAGGCGAACGGCGATCCGGAAAAACATGTGCCTGTGCTGGAATGCACGGGGGATACGCTGCGTGTGAAGGTGGGCAAGGCGCCGCACCCGATGACGCCGCAGCACTATATCGAATGGATATTGGTGCAGACGGATGACGGCGGGCTTTACCGCACGAATACGCCGGACGATCTGCCGGAGGCTGTGTTTACGCTGAGCCAGGAAAAGATCGTGCGGGTGTACGCTTACTGCAATATACACGGATTATGGGAAGCAGAGCAGACGGACAGTGACCTCGATTTGGAGGAAATTGTTTGTTCGGCGGAGTTTTCGGATACGTGTATGGACGCCTGAGGAAGCACGACTTTATAAAAGCGGAGCAAGTTTTGTTCCGCTTTTTTGCATTTATTGGACGTATAAAGCAATAAAAATGGTAAAAACTGCAAGTTTTGCGTTTTGAAGTTGCAGAAAGTCTTTTGATACTTCGCTTTTTGTCTTGAATTTATGCGGGAAAATCGCTATAATGCTAGATGTATACTTATTTTTATTGAGAGGACGATGACTGATGTATCGATTTGCAAAACGCTTTGACGGTATAGGCGGCAGCGAGATCCGTAAAATCTTTGGGCTGCTGGCGGTGCCGGACATGATATCTTTTGCGGGCGGGAACCCTTCGCCCGAGCTGTTTCCGGCGGAAACGCTTGCGGAGATCAGCGAGGAAATAATTGCAGAAAACGGAAAGAGCGTACTGCAATACGGCGGGACGCTGGGCGTACCGGCGTTTATCGAGCTTTTGAAATACCGCAACGCGGACATCATGCGTGAAACGGACGACATCGTTGTGACTTCGGGATCTTCGCAGGGCATCGACTTTTTTGCGCATACGATGATCGAAAAAGGGGACGTGATGCTGGCGGAGTCGCCGTCGTTTCTGGGGGCGTTGCAGACGTTCCGCTTAGCAGACGCGGATGTGAAGACCGTTACTATGGAAGAGGACGGCATCAGCACGACGGAGCTGGAAGAAAAGATCAAGCAGTACAACCCGAAATTTTTGTACACGATCCCTACGTTCCAAAACCCGTCGGGCATCACGATGAGCGGGGAAAAACGGCAGAAGGTCTATGATATCTGCAAAAAGTACGGCGTGCTTATTTTGGAGGACGACCCGTACGCGGAGCTGCGGTACAGCGGACAGGCGCTTGAGAGCATCAAGTCGTACGACGACAGTGGGATCGTTTGCAAACTGGCAAGCTTTTCCAAGACGATCTCGCCTGGGCTGCGCGTTGGGTATGCGATCGCAAACAAAGAGATCATTGCGAAATTCAACCTGTTAAAGCAGGGGGCGGATGTGCATACATCGAACCTCACGCAAACGATGGTGATGGAGTTTTTAAAGCGCGGATATTATGACGAGCACGTGAAGATGCTGTGCACGGAATACAGAAAACAGCGCGACGCGATGTGCGGCGCGATCGACAAATATTTCCCGCAGGGCGCGAAACGCACAAATCCGGACGGCGGGTTGTTCGTGTGGGTGACGCTGCCCGAGGGCGTGAACGCGCGCGCACTGTTTGAGGAGTGCGTCAACGAAAAGGTGGCGTTCGTGGTGGGGCCTCCGTTCTTCGCGGAAGGCGGACACGAGAACACGCTGCGCATGAACTTTTCCATGCCGTCGATCCCCGATATTGAAAAAGGGGTGGAGAAGATGGGGAGAATCATCAGAGATTTTGTATGATGGATATATGATCTGGCAGGCAAATGGGATCATATCAAATCATGAGGAGTTTAGATAAATGGCAAACGTTTTTGATACATTACAGGAAAGAGGCTTTATCAAGCAGACGACCCACGACGGGCTGAAAGAGATGCTCGGCAAGGATAAGGTGAAGTTTTATGTCGGGTTTGACGCGACGGCGGACAGCCTGCACGTGGGGCACTTTGTGCAATTGATGGCAATGGCGCACATGCAGCGCGCGGGACATGTACCGATCGTACTGATTGGCGGCGGTACGACGATGATTGGCGACCCGAGCGGAAAATCGGACATGCGCAAGATGATGACGCGCGAGATCGTCGCGCATAACGCGGACTGTTTCCGTCAGCAGATCAGCAAGTTCCTTGATTTTTCTGACGACAAGGCGCTGATGGTGGACAATGCCGACTGGCTGTTAGACCTTAACTATGTGGAGTTTTTGCGCGAGATCGGCGCGTGTTTCTCGGTGAACAGGATGCTGACGGCTGATTGTTATAAACAGAGGCTTGAAAAGGGGCTGACATTTTTTGAATTCAACTATATGCTGATGCAGGCATATGACTTTTTGGTGTTGAACCGCAAATACGGCTGTACGCTCGAAATGGGCGGGGACGACCAGTGGAGCAACATTTTGGCGGGCGCAGACCTTATCCGCCGCAAGGAGCAAAAAGAGGCGTATGGCCTCACCATTACGCTGCTACTTAAGAGCGACGGCAAGAAGATGGGCAAGACGGAATCGGGCGCGGTATGGCTCGACCCCGAGAAGACGTCGCCGTATGATTTTTATCAGTATTGGCGCAACGTGGCGGACGCGGACGTGAAGACATGTCTGTCGCTGTTGACATTTTTGCCGATGGACGAAGTCGAACGCCTTTCGGCATTAAGGGATCATGAGATCAATGATGCAAAAAAGATACTTGCATTTGAGATAACAAAACAGGTACACGGCGAGGCGGCGGCAGTGCAGGCACAGACCGCGGCGGAAGCGCTTTTTGGAAGCGGCGGCGCGGGTGGAAGCATCCCGACGACACAGCTTGCGGCGGCGGAGCTTGCGGAGCACCCACAGCTTCTTGACATTATGATAGCGGCGGGGCTTACCAAGTCGCGCGGCGAAGGGCGCAGGCTGATCACGCAGGGCGGCGTGCTTTTGAATGGCGAAAAGGTGACGGACGAATTTATGGAAGTGACGCAGGCCGATTTTGCGGACGACGGCGCGATGATCAAAAAAGGAAAAAAAGTCTTTCATAAGATCGTACTGAAATAACATGGAGCTTAGGGAGTATACGTGCCTCGCGATGGCGGCGGAGCATGAGACCGTCGTCAAAAAATCGAGGTTCATTTGCTCGCTGATCCCTGTGGCGGACGAGCAGCAGGCGGCGGAGACGCTTCTTGCGATCAAAAAGAAGCATTACAATGCGTCGCACAATTGTTCTGCAATGATCCTTAAGCCGGACAGGTCTTTTGAGAAAGGTTCGGACGACGGCGAACCGCAGGGCACGGCGGGGCTGCCAATGCTCGAGGTTTTGAGGCACAGCGGACTCACAAACATCCTTGCGGTAGTGACGCGGTATTTTGGCGGGACGCTGCTTGGGGCGGGCGGGCTTGTGCGGGCATACGGCGCAAGCGTATCTGAAACGCTTAAGCAGGCCGAGATAACGACGATGATCCCGGCGGTGGAGCTTGGTTTTTCGATCGAATATGCAGATTATTCCAAGCTGTTGGGCATTGCAAGCGAATATGGCGCGCAGGTTAAGGCGGAGTTCAGCGACAAGGTAAGTGCGCGCATGGTATTGCAGCAGGCGTTTTTTGAGGCGGCAGGCAAAAAGGTACAGGAAGCTTTTTTCGGGACGGATGTGATGCAGCGTTTGGGGGAATGCTACATCGAACGGACAGAAAAGTTTTTAAATAAATTATAGAGTGAAGAGGATGATGAAGATGGAGATCAAATTTTGGGAGACGGATGAACTGAAGAAAAAACCGGAGGACGAGAGCAATCTTGGTTTCGGAACGATTTTTTCGGATTATATGTTCATTATGCATTACACCGAGGGACAGGGGTGGCATGATGCAGATATCAAAAAATATGAGGATTTCAGGATATCGCCTGCGGCGACCGTATTCCATTACGGTCAGGAGGTCTTTGAGGGACTGAAGGCTTACAGGCAGGTGAACGGCAATATCTCGCTGTTCCGCGCCAAGGATAATTTCAAGAGGATGAACAACTCCGCAAAGCGTCTTGCGATGCCGCTTTTTGATGAAGAATTTGCGCACAAGGCATTGCGCGAACTGGTGAAGATCGAGCAGGACTGGATCCCGCACGCGAAGGGAACGTCGCTTTATATCCGCCCCAACTATATCGGTATGGATCCGTTTATCGGCGTGCGCGCGGCGACGGAATACGCATTTTATATCATGATGGGGCCGGTGGGCGCTTATTATGCGAATGGCCTTAAGCCGGTCAAAATTTTGATCGAGAAGGAATATACGCGCTCTGCTAAGGGCGGCATGGGCTTTGCCAAAACAGGCGGAAACTATGCGGCAAGCCTGATCGCGGGCGTGGAAGCGCACGAGCAGGGCTGCGACCAGGTGCTTTGGCTGGACGCGGAAGAACGCAAGTATGTGGAAGAAGTCGGTTCTATGAACATGATGTTTATCATCGACGGAAAGCTGGTCACGCCAGAGCTTGACGGGTGCATTTTGCCGGGTATCACGCGCGACAGCGTGATGACGATCGCACGCGACATGGGCATCACGGTAGAAGAACGCAGGGTATCTGTAGCGGAAGTGATCGAGACGGCGAAATCGGGCGCGATGAGCGAGGCGTTCGGCACGGGTACGGCAGCGGTCGTGAGCCCGGTCGGCGAATTTATGTATGGCGATGAGACCGTCACTGTCGCGGGCGGAAAAATGGGCAAGCTTGCGATGGAATTTTATGATATACTGACAGGAATACAGTACGGCGAAATCGAGGACAAATTCGGCTGGATTGAAACGATTTAAGGCGTTTTCGTCTTGAGCGGAGGTAAGCTATTTTGAAGAAAACAATATCAGTAGTACTGGTAATCGCGATCATACTGACACTTTGTATTGCACTTGGCGGCGTTGCATCTGCCGCGGGCGTAAGCATCAAGGCGACGGTGAGCCCGGCATCCCTTACGGGTGCGGGCAATGTGAAACTAAGCATCGATGTGAGCAATACTTCGGGCGTGACGATATCCAACCTGAAGCTGCATTACCCGGGAAGCGGGGACACCGTTTCGCTAGATAATATGGCGTCTGGGGATACGCAGACGTATTCCAACTCCAAATGGGCGGTCAGCGACGACATGATCGGAAACGAGCTGGCGTTCGAGCTGACGTTCAATACGGAGGACGGCTCGGAAAAATCGGTGACGACGCAGCCCTTTACGATCACGCGCAAGGAAAGCGTGGTGGATGTATCGGGCGACGCGAGCGCGAGCACGAATACGATCAAGGCGGGCGACAAGGTCAAGTTTACGTTCGTGCTGCAAAACGACGGAAACGTAAAGATCACGGATTGTGCGCTGAAGGCTCCGCCTATCAAGGATGGCGCGCAGATCGGCGACACGTTTTCTTTGTCCGCGGGACAGAAGCGGACGCTGGAATGGTCTACGGTACTGAATGGCAGCGCGGATGTGAAGCCATCCTTTACTTACAAGGTAAACGGGGAAACAAAGACGCTCAAGCTGGATACGATCAGTATCACGGCGGAGGGAAGCGATAAGAAAGCCGCCATGACGGTGACCGCGACGGGCGACAACACGACCGTCAAAAGCGGGGACAAGGTCAAGTTTGTCATTGACGTAAAAAACAGCGGGTCTGCTGACTTGAAAAGCCTAAAGGTGGTTGACCAGAACGGCAACAACGTGGCGATGGACTCTAAAACGCTGACGACGGACGGACAGTCGGCAGAAGGCGTGCTGGAAGCGACGGTCACGAAGTCCGGAAGCTATACCTTTACGGCGACGGCAACGGACAGCGACGGCAACGAGGTCAAGGCGACTTCGCAGGCGATACAGATAAATGTGGACGCGGAGCCGAGCGCGAGCGCCAGTGTGGACGTGAACAACGTCATGCGGCTGGATGCGACGATCAGCACACAGGAGCTTAGCAAGCCGGGACCGGTGGAGTTTTCATTTGTGCTGCATAACCTTTCCGGACAGGAGCTTACGAACGTGATCGTTTCGGAAGCGACGCTGGGGGAGATCGCCAACATCCCTTCCATGACGGAAGCAGAGCAGACCGTACCGTATACGGCGCAGATCGACAAGACGGGCAGCTTTACCTTTAAGATGACGGCGACATTGCCGGACGGGACGACGGTGGAAACCTCTACGGCTGCGGCGACGATCACAGTGAAGCAAACGGCGGCAGGCGGGATGTTCAACCTGCTGGTGCTGATGATCATTATTGTATGCGCGATCGTGGGCGTGGCAATCGCGCTTGGCGTGATGGTGCATAAAAACAAAAAGAACGGCGGCGGAAAGAACGCGAAACAGCAGCGCCCCAAGCAGGAACGTGGCTATGAGGAACGCCCGCAGCAGCGGAACACAAATGGCAATGGACAGCAGCGCGCGCCGCAGCAAAGGCAGCAGAGGCAAAGTATGCCGCGCGAATCCATTGAACCGAGGCCGCAGCCAAAACAGAGACAGCAGCGTCCGAAGGGGAAGAACGGCGGTTCCGGTTCTGGATATGGGGACAGGAACAAGTTCTGATAGAGCAGGCGAATGATTTAAAAACGGCATAGCGGTTAACCGCTATGCCGTTTTTTTCAATGTTTTATCATTCAGCATGCTTGCAATGTCAATAGCATATCCCCCTGTGGGCTTTAGAGCGTCAGAAGCAGCGCTTTTGGTGGGATTTGTCGCACGTCTTTTGTTTGCTGCACTGGTAGCATATCTCGTTTAGAAGCGGTTTGTCGTCAAAATAGGCCTTCAAATTATCGAGCGTCGTCTGCGCAATGTTCTTGAGCGCCTCGTCCGTTAAGAACGCCTGATGCGAGGTAACGATAACGTTGGGCATGGTGGTGAGCCGTGCTAAGATATCGTCCTGCACGATGGTGTTGGAGAAATCCTCGAAAAAGAGGTCGCTTTCCTCCTCGTATACGTCAAGTCCAGCGCCGCCAAGCTTGCCGGATTTGATGCCGTCAAGCAGCGCGTCGCTTTTGATGAGCGCGCCGCGCGACGTATTGATCAGGATCACGCCCTGCTTCATCTGTGCGATCGTTTGTTCGTCGATGACGTGGTAAGTGTCCTTTGTGAGCGGGCAATGCAGCGAAATGACGTCGGAGTAGCGGCACAACTGCTTTAAAGTCACGTACTCGACCTCTACATTCGGGTTGGGGTAGGGATCGTACGCGACCACGCGCATACCGAAGCCTTTGCAGATATCGATGAACACCTGACCGATTTTTCCTGTGCCGATCACGCCTGCGGTCTTACCGTGCAGGTCAAAGCCTGTCAGGCCGTTGATGCTGAAATTGAATTCGCGCGTGCGGTTGTAGGCGTGGTGGATCTTGCGGTTTAAAGTAAGCAGAAGCGCCATCGCGTGTTCCGCGACCGCATACGGCGAATAGGCGGGCACACGCAGGATATGTATCTTTTCCCACGCGGCTTTGAAATCGATATTGTTATAGCCTGCGGCACGCATGGCGATCACGCGGACGCCGTTTTCATACAATGTATTGACTGTGGCTGCGTCAATGGTATCGTTGACAAAGGCAACGACTGCGTCGCATCCGCGCGCGAGCACGGCCGTATCGGGATTGAGCTTGTTTTCGAAATACTTGAATACAAAACCGTACGGCTTATTGAGCTTTTCAAACCAGATCCTGTCGTATTGTTTTGTATCGTAAAACGCTATGTTGTGCATTGCATTTATACCTTCTTTGCCGCGGTTTATTTATCGATGATCTGCATTTCGAATTTATCGTATGGAAATTTGTCGATAAAATCGTCCTTTTTGAACATCACCTTGCGAAACAACCCAAGCTGCTTGGTATGGGCAGTATGCCACATGGGGACTTCGATATCGAACTCCTTGGAAAAATATTCAAGGGCTTCTAAAAGCGCATCCGCCATGTCTTCTTTTTTGCTGGTGTAGGTATCTGCTTTCAGAACCTTGCCGTCTGTAATGATCTTTCCCCATTATGTGAGCATAGTAAACCGTCCTTTTGTTATTGATAACAGATTATGCGGGACAAAAAACATTTTTGTGTTCCCGTTCCTCCTATTATAAAGGCATATCCGCCAAAAAGGAACCGCTGCTACTTGAAAAAAGTTTGATTTACGTATAAAATGTACAACATATTATTTGTTATGAAAAAACGGAGGTACGCGTTAAAATGGGAAAACCGCTGGGCTATAAAATTTTGGAAGAACACCTTGTATCCGGGGAGATGATCGCCGGGAGCGAGATATCGATCCGCATCGATTACACACTGACACAGGACTCTACGGGAACGATGGCTTATTTGCAGTTTGAAGCGATGGGCATCGACCGTGTGAAAACGAAAAAATCGGTGGCGTACATCGACCACAATACGCTGCAAAGCGGTTTTGAAAACGCGGACGACCACAACTATATCATGAGCGTAGCCAAGAAGCATGGTATTTATGCTTCGCGTCCGGGAAACGGGATCTGCCACCAGGTGAACCTCGAGCGCTTCGGCGTGCCGGGGGCGACGCTTCTCGGGTCTGACAGCCACACGCCTACGGGCGGCGGGATCGGCATGATCGCCATCGGCGCGGGCGGGCTCGACGTTGCCGTTGCGATGGGCGGCGGCGCCTATTACTTAAATTGTCCTAAGTTTGTCAATGTGGAGCTGAAGGGTGAGCTGAAGGCGGGCGTTTCTGCCAAGGATGTGATTTTGGAAGTGCTGCGCGTGTTAAGCGTGAAGGGCGGCGTAGGCAGGATCATCGAATATACGGGCGAGGGCGTGAAGACGCTTTCCGTACCCGAGCGCGCGACCATAACGAACATGGGCGCTGAGCTTGGCGCGACGACATCCGTCTTCCCCAGCGATGAAGTGACACGCGAGTTTTTGAAGGCGCAGGACAGGGAGGCGGATTTCAAGCCGCTTGCTGCCGACGCTGATGCGGAATATGACGAGCACGTTGTGATCGACCTTGGGTCGCTTACGCCGATGGCGGCGATGCCGCACAGCCCTGATAATGTAAAGACGATCAAAGAGATCGGCAATATCAAGGTAGACCAGGTGTGCATCGGAAGCTGTACGAACGCATCGTACCGTGACCTGATGCGCGTAGCGGCGATCCTTAAGGGAAAGACGGTATCTGCGCATACGAGCCTGACGATCTCGCCCGGTTCCAAGCAGGTGATGAACATGCTGGCGAAAAACGGTGCGCTTTCCGATATGATCGACGCGGGTGCGCGCATCCTTGAATGCGCCTGCGGCCCGTGCATCGGCATGGGGCAGTCCCCGGCAACGGACGCGGTCTCTGTGCGCACGTTTAACAGGAACTTTTTTGGACGCAGCGGGACAAAGAGCGCGAGCGTTTATCTGGTCAGCCCGGAGACGGCGGCTGTGACGGCGATAAACGGATACCTTTCGGATGCGACGGAGCTTTCCGACATTTCTATCCTCGACGTTGCGATGCCGGAAAAATTTGAAGTGAACGACAACATGATCGCACCGCCCGCGGATTGCGCGTGCGACGTGGAGGTCGTGAGGGGGCCGAACATCAAGCCGTTCCCTATCAATTCGGAAATGCCGGATGAGATCGAGGCGGAAGTGATGCTTAAGATGGAAGACAACATCACGACAGACCACATCATGCCCTCCAACGCGAAGCTGCTGCCGTACCGTTCGAACATCCCTTACCTTTCGGATTACTGCTTAGCGCCTGTTGACGAAACATTTCCGGCGCGCGCGAAGCAGGCAGGAAAAACGATCCTTGTGGCGGGGCACAACTACGGACAGGGTTCCTCGAGGGAGCACGCGGCGTTAGCGCCCTTGTACCTTGGCGTGAAGGCGGTCATCACCAAGAGCTTTGCGCGTATCCACATGGCAAACCTGATGAACAGCGGGATATTGCCGCTGGTATTTGTAAACGAAGCGGATTATGACAGTATCGCGCAGGGCGATGTGCTGAAAATAACGGCGGTGCGGGACAATGTGGACGGCAAGGATGTGTTCACCGTACAAAACGAAACAAAGGGGACGAGCTTTGAGGTGCGCCTCGAGGCTTCGGAGCGTTTGCGCAAGATACTTCTTGCGGGTGGGCTACTCAACTACACGAAGAAAAACGTACAATAATATTGTGGCTGTAACAACGCAGGGAGCGCCGAAACGCTCCTTGCTTTTGTTGACATTTACAGCAGATTAGAATATCATTATACTGTCTAAATTTCGTCATTGTTCCAAGTGGCGAGCGGACAGCGAATGATTTGGAGGAAATATGAGCATACGCATCTTAGGGACAGGGAGTTATCTGCCGGAAAAGGTAGTGACGAACGAGGACTTTGAAAAGATAATAGATACGTCGGACGAATGGATCACCAAACGTACAGGTATCAAACGCCGCCACTATGTGGAAAACGGTATGTGGAACAAGGATATGTGCGTGATTGCGGCGAACATCGCGATGAAGGAAGCCGGCATCACCAAGGACGACCTTGGCGGTATCGTGGTTGCGTCCGTTACCAACGAGATGGGCGTGCCCTCGGTGGCGAGCCAGATCCAGCGGGAGTTAGAGATCCCGGAGGCGATTTGTTTTGACGTGAATTCTGCGTGTACGGGCTTTATGTTTGCCTTAAAAGCGGTAGAAGGATTGTTGAAGCCGGGCGGCAAACCGTTCCTTGTATGTGGAAGCGAAACGCTGTCCCGCTTTATGAATATGGAAGACCGTGCAAGCTGTATCCTGTTTGGGGACGGCGCCGGCGCGGTGATCGTGGAACATGGCGATAATATGAAATATTTCGAGGTGTATTCCAAGCCGGACGTTGACAATACGATTGTGATCAACGGTATGAATACGCTTGTTGACGGCGTAGTGCAGCCTTCGTATGCGACGCTTAAGGGCAAGGAAGTATATGTGTTTGCGACGCGTGAAGCAGAGCGCGTCATCCGCGTGGCGCTTGAAGCAACAGGCAAGGCGCCGGAGGAGATAGACTGGTTTTTGATGCACCAGTCGAATTACCGCATAACAAAAACGATCGCGCAGCGGCTTGAGATGCCGATGGAAAAGTTTTATTCTAACATCGACGATACGTCGAATACATCTGCGGCGAGCATCCCGATCGCGCTCGACCAGATGAACAAAAAGGGCATGCTCAAAAAAGGGGACAAGCTTGTGATCGCCGGATTCGGCGGGGGGCTTTCGTCCGGATGCGCGGTATATGAATGGTAATAACGCTTCGAGCGTATAAAACAATAATAATTTTTCTGGGAGGAAAATGAACATGATTTATGAAAAGATTGCAGGAATTATCAGTGACAAAATGGATATCGACGTAGAAGAGATCAAAATGGACTCCAGCTTTGAGAGCCTCAAAATCGATTCACTCGATATGGTTGAGATCGTTATGGACATCGAAGAAGAATTCGACGTTTCCATCGAGGAAGCGGAAAACCTGAAAAGCGTTTCCGACCTTGTGAAATTTATCGAAGAAAACAAATAAGCAACACGATTTGTCCTTATATTACGAAGAAGTTTTGATGCTACGGACGTTCTCCTTTGGTGAACGTCCGTATGCGCTATCTTTTTGGAGGGGATTTCGTGGGTAAACTTGCAGTGCTTTTCGCGGGACAGGGCGCGCAGAAAACAGGTATGGGTAAAAGCCTGTATGACAATGTGGCTGCTGCACGCGAGATATTTTTAAGGGCAGAAAAGGTACGGCCGGGTATTACGGAACTGTGCTTTTCGGGCGAGCAGGAAGAATTGAACCAGACGATCAATACGCAGCCTGCTGTTTTTGTAGTGGATGCTGCGGCATATGCGGCTCTTTTAAGCGCGGGTATTACGCCAGGCGCGGGAGCGGGTTTCTCGCTGGGGGAATACGCGGCATTGTATGCGGCTCAGGTGCTTTCGTTTGAGGATGCGCTTGCGCTGGTGATCAAGCGGGCACAGTGGATGCAGCAGGCAGGCGATACGCATGCAGGCGCGATGTGCGCGGTGCTGGGACAGGAAATGGGCGCGGTGCAGGCTTTGGCGGCACAATTTGCGGGGGACGGCGTACTTTTGCCCGTCAACTATAACTGTCCGGGACAGATCGTTGTGGCGGGCGACAGTGAACGCATCGACGCAATGATTGCCTATGGAAAAGAGAATAAGATCAAGTGCAGGAAGCTTCCGGTATCGGGCGCTTTTCATACTTCCCACATGGAGGAAGCGGCACGTAAGATTTTGGATACAATAGGGGATATGCAATTTATGGAACCGGCGTTTACGCTGTATGCGAACCGTACGGGCAAGCCATATGAAAAAGGCGATATGAAACAGGTGATGGCAGAGCAAACGTCGCATCCTGTTTTGTTCGAGCAGATCGTTCGCGCAATGAGCGCGGATGGATATGATACGTTCGTGGAGGTCGGGCCGGGCAAAACGCTTAGCGGCTTTGCAACGCGGATCAGTGAACAGGCGCAGACGTTCAACATAAACGATTTTGAGTCGTTTACACAGACGGCAGAAGCGCTCAAAGCGATGGGATTTTAAGCGGAGGAAAAGCAAATGGCAAAAACAGCAGTTGTGACGGGTGCGTCGCGCGGGATCGGAAAAGCGGTCGCGCTGCGCCTTGCAAAGGACGGAAACAACGTCGTTGTAAATTATCTGTTTGACGACGAGGATTATGCGGGCACAGTGAAAGAGATCGAAGCGCTGGGCGTGAAAGCGGTCGCCATCAAGGCGGACGTCAGTAAATTCGATGAAGTCAAGGATATGATGGAAAAGGTCAAAGAGGAATTCGGTTCTGTGGACATTCTTGTGAACAACGCAGGTATCACACGCGACGGGCTTCTTGCACGGATGAAGGAAGATGATTTTGACGCGGTCATCAATGTGAATTTGAAAAGCGTATTTAATTGCTGCCGCCATGCGGTTTCTTACATGATGAAGCAAAGAAGTGGACGCATCATCAACATGGCTTCCGTGGTCGGCCTTTCCGGACAGGGAGGACAGACAAACTATGCGGCGTCAAAGGCGGGCATCATTGGTTTTACGAAGTCCCTCGCAAAAGAGATCGGATCGCGCAACATCACCGTGAACGCGGTGGCTCCCGGGTTTGTGGAAACACCTATGACGGACGCAATGCCCGAGAAAGCACGCGAAGAGGTTTTGGGCAGCATCCCGCTTGGTCGCGGTGCTACGGTAGAGGACATTGCCGACGCGGTGTCGTTTTTGGCGGGAGACGAGGCGGGTTATATTACAGGCCATGTTCTTTCGATCAACGGCGGCATGTACGCATAAACAGTAATCAATAGGAGAAAAACTATCTATGGCAAGACGGGTCGTTGTAACAGGAATGGGCATCCTTTCACCGAATGGAAACACGGTGAAGGAAGCGTGGCAGAACACCAAAAACGGTGTAAACGGGATCGGGCCCCTGACAAAAGCGGGCGCGGAAGGGCTTCCCGTGCATTTTGCGGGACAGCTTAAAAATCTTGATGTGCTTGATTTTCTGGATAAAAAGGACGCGCGGCGTATGGACGAATATGCGCAGTACGGCGTGATTGCGGGAGACCAGGCGATGGCGGATGCGGGATTTTCAGAAGAAAACAATCCGTATGATCCCTTTCGTTTCGGCGTGCTTGTGGGAAGCGGCATCGGTGGTCTTGACACGATGGAAAAGGAAATCACCAAGCTCAATGAACGGGGCTTTAAAAAGGTCAATCCGCTGCTCATCCCTATGATGATCAGCAATATGGCTTCCGGGCATTTGGCGATCCGGCATAAATTGCAGGGATACAATACGACTGTGACGACGGCATGCGCCTCCGGTTCTCATTCCATTGGCGATGCGTTTCGTATGATCAAGGATGGATATATGGATGCGATGCTTGCGGGCGGTGCGGAATCGCCTGTCAAGATGCTGGCTATCTCGGGCTTTATCGGCCTGCACGCGGTGACGACGGCGGATAAGCTGGAGCGTGCTTCCATCCCGTTCGATTTGGAACGTAGCGGTTTTGTGATCGGCGAGGGCGCGGGTGTGCTCGTGCTTGAAGAATACGAAATGGCGAAGGCGCGCGGTGCAAAGATATACGCGGAGATAGGGGGATATGGCGCGACGTGCGACGCTTACCATATGACGGCTCCTGAGCCACAGGGCGCGGCGCTTGCGCGTGCGATGCGTGTGGCGCTCGAAGAAGCACACATAAAACCATCTGAGGTAGACTACATCAACGCGCACGGCACGTCGACAGACTTAAACGACAGGACAGAGACGATGTGCTTTAAGGAAGTGTTCGGCGAGGACGCGTATAAAGTGGCGATCTCGTCCACCAAGTCGATGACAGGGCATTCGCTCGGCGCGGCGGGGGGGATCGAGGCGATCTATTCCATTATGGCAATTCAAGATGGATTTATTCCGCCGACGATCAACTACCAGATACCCGACCCGGAATGTGATCTTGACTGCACGCCCAACACGGGACGCGAAACAAACGTGCAGGTCGCGATGTCTGATAATCTCGGATTTGGCGGACACAATGCAGCGCTGCTTTTTAAGAAAGTTGATTAATTTTTTGATAGATAGGAGAATAAAACAGTGGATTTAAAATCGATACTGGAACTTCTGAAAGCCGTGGATAAATCCGGCTTTGACACATTTGAGCTAAACGACAAGGACTTTAGCCTGATACTGGAACGCAACGCCAATGTACCCGTACAGCAGGTGATGGTCAGCGCGCCCGCGCAGGCGGCTCCGATGGCGGCAGCGCCGATGATTGCGGCGGCTCCTGTTGCGCCTGCGGCGGTATCCGTTCCCGAGGCGGCGGTTGCGGCAAGCGAAGCGCCTGCAGTAGCGGAGGACAGAGGCAAGGAGATCGTTTCGCCGCTGGTGGGCGTTTTCCACAAGCTTGCGGAGGGCAAAGCGGTCAAGATCGGCGATAAGCTCAAGAAGGGCGACATCGTGTGTATGGTCGAGGCTATGAAGCTGATGAACGAGATCACGATGCCTGAAGCGGGTGAGATCACGTGGGCCGCGTGCGAAGAGGGCGACAGCGTGGAATATGGTCAGCTGCTCTTTAACTACAAATAGGGAGAACAGATATGATCGATCAGGAAGGCATCAAAAAAATCATTCCGCACCGCGCTCCGTTTTTGTTTTTGGACGAGGTGCTTGAATGCGAGGTCGCAAAGTATACGAAGGCGCTGTGGCGTATCCGTGAAGATTTGTTTTGTTTTCAGGGACATTTTCCGGGCAACCCCATCCTGCCGGGCGTACTGATCACAGAAGCGCTTGCACAGGCGGGCGCGGTCGCGATTTTGCAGGACGAACGTTTTGCCGGCCGTTTGGCTGTATTCGGCGGGATCGACGGCGTACGCTATCGCGGTATGGTGAAGCCGGGCGACGACCTGATACTTGAAACAGAGATGCTGAGGCTTTCTACGATGGGTGGAAAAGGCAAGGTCAAGGCCACGGTGAATGACAAGGTCGTTTGCGAGGGCGAGATACTGTTCGTGCTGGTGAAGCAGGACTAAGGGATTTTTGCAGCAATAATCTGCGCGGGCAAAAGAACGGCCCGCGTATTTGAAGGAGAACACGAATGATAAACAAGGTTTTGATTGCTAATCGCGGCGAGATCGCCGTGCGCGTCATCCGCGCATGCCGCGAGATGGGGATAGAAACCGTTGCGGTATATTCTACGGCGGACGCAAACGCGCTGCATACACAGCTTGCGGACGAGGCGCTTTGTATTGGCCCTCCCGCGCCAAAGGACAGCTATCTGAGCGCTTATAATATTCTTTCGGCGGCAAGCATCACGGGTGCGGACGCGATCCATCCCGGATATGGGTTTTTGTCGGAAAATTCGAAGTTTGTCCGTATGTGCAACAAAAGTAATGTGACATTTATCGGGCCGGATGCGGAAGCGATGGAAAAGATGGGCGACAAGCTGATGGCACGGCGTATCATGACCGAGGCGAAGGTGCCGATCATCCCGGGCTCGCTTGAAGCGTTAAAGGATGCAAAAGACGCGAAAAAGATCGCCAAGAAGGTCGGGTATCCGGTCATGATCAAGGCGGCAAACGGCGGCGGCGGTCGAGGTATCCGTAAGGTGGACAAAGAAGCGGACATCGAAAAGGCCTTTGATGCGGCGTATAAAGAGGCGCTCGGGGCATTTGGCGACGGTACGCTCTATATGGAAAAATGTATCATGGACGCGCGGCACATTGAAGTGCAGATCATGTGCGATAACTATGGAAACGCCGTTTATCTTTACGAGCGTGAATGTTCCCTGCAAAGACGGAACCAGAAGCTGATGGAGGAGGCGCCGAGCATCGCGTTTGACAACAAAAAGCGTGCGGAGATCGGCGAGGCCGCTGTGCGTGCGGCGCAGGCCTCCGGCTATAAAAACGCAGGAACGATCGAGTTTTTATATGACGAACCTTCAGGCCAGTATTATTTTATGGAACTCAACGCACGCGTGCAGGTGGAGCATCCGGTAACAGAGATGATCACAGGGATCGACATCGTACGCGAGCAGATTTTAGTAGCAAGCGGCGCGAAGCTTTCGTTTGCGCAAAAGGACATCCCGCTGATGGGGCACGCGATCGAATGCCGCATCAACGCGGAAGACCCGACCAAGAATTTTATGCCGTCCATCGGCACGATCGAGACGCTGCACCTGCCGGGAGGGCCGGGCGTGCGTTTTGATACGGCGATGTATACGGATTACAAGATCCCGCCGACATACGATAGCATGATCGGCAAGCTGATTGTCCACGCGCCCACGCGCGAGCGGGCGATGGCGAAGATGCGCGCGGCTTTGACGGAGCTCGTTGTGGACGGGGTGGAAACCAATGCGGATTTCCAGCTTGACCTGCTAAACAACGAGGACGTGATGGCGGGACGGCTCGATACCGGACTTGTGGCGCGTATTATGGAGGAAAAATAACAGATGGGCTTATTTTCTAAAAAGCGTAAGGACATCACCATGCGTGTGTACCGTACCAATCAGCAGGCACAGCCGCCCGTTGAAAGTATGGAGGATATTGCCGCGCAGCTGCCGGTGGCGCATGATGAGGAGCAGGTCGAGGGGATGTGGGACAAGTGTCCGGAATGCGGCACTGTCATCTATACGGACGACCTGATCGCCAACCTCAACGTATGTAACAATTGCAATCATCATTTTCGTCTTTCCGCGCGTCAGCGCATCATGTACACCGCGGACGAAAATACCTTTGAGGAGCTCAATGCTGATCTGATTGGCAAAAACCCCCTTGATTTTCCGGGGTATGAGCAGAAGGTGCAGAAAATACGCGGATATACCAATGAAAAGGAATCAATCATCACAGGGGCTTGTAAGGTCGGCGGAACGCCGTGCGTGCTTGCCGTGATGGACGGATTTTTTATGATGGGTTCTATGGGCGCGGCGGTCGGCGAAAAATTTACGCTTGCTGCGGAGTATGCGTGCAAAAAGAAGCTGCCGCTGATCGCGTTCACCGTTTCGGGCGGGGCGCGTATGCAGGAAGGGCTCATATCCCTGATGCAGATGAGCAAGACGGCGGCTGTGCTTGCGAAGCTTGACGAGGCGGGGCTTCCGTTTTTTGTGGTGATCACTGATCCGACGACGGGCGGTGTGACGGCGAGCTTTGCGATGCTTGGCGACGTGACCATTGCGGAGCCGAATGCAACGATTGGTTTTGCGGGGCGCAGGGTCATCGAGCAAACGATCAAGCAGGCGCTTCCGCCTACGTTCCAGACGTCGGAATTCCAGCTTGAGAAGGGTTTTGTGGATATGATCGTTGCCCGTTCGCAGATGAAAGATACGCTCAGCAAACTGCTGAAGATGCATAAGGGAGGGAGCGCGAAATGAGTGCAAAACGTTCGGCATGGGAGATCGTGCAGATCGCGCGCGACCCTAAAAGGATCACATCACAATATATCGTGGAACATGTATTTACAGATTTTATGGAGATGCACGGCGACAAGCTGTTCGCAGACGACGCGGCAGTGATCGGCGGGATCGGTTATCTTGGCGATATTCCTGTTACGGTGGTTGGACAGGAAAAAGGGGCAGACCTGCGGGATAAGGTGGCGCGTAACTTTGGTTGTGCGAATCCGGAGGGGTACCGTAAATCCCTGCGGCTGCTAAAGCAGGCGGAGAAATTCAAACGTCCGGTGGTCTGTATCATCGATACGCAGGGTGCGTTTTGCGGGATTGGCGCGGAGGAACGCGGCGTGGCGGAATCCATCGCGCGTAACTTGCTCGAGCTTTCACGCTTAAAAACGCCTGTGATCAGTATTTTTATCGGCGAAGGCGGAAGCGGCGGCGCGATCGCGCTTGGCGTGGCGGACAAGCGTATGATGCTTGAAAACGCGCTTTACTCCATCCTTTCCCCGGAAGGGTTTTCCAGTATTCTATGGAAGGATTCTTCGCGCGCGGCAGAGGCGGCAGAGCTGATGCGCATGACGGCGGGCGAAATCAAGGAAATGGGCCTGATAGACGACGTGCTGCCCGAGCCGGAAGGCGGCGCACAATCGGGCGACGGCGGCAAATTTGCCAAGATCATCAGGCAGTATCTTCTCGACAGCATCAAAGAATTACAAAAGGAACCGATCGATAAACTGCTGGAAGAACGGTATGCAAAGATACGGTCGTTTGGGCAGGATGCGATCAGCGAATAAAACAAACAGGCGGAGGGCAAAATCCTTCGCTTTTTTTGTCAGATATGCTATCATAATGTGGTAACCAATGTATACCTTATAAAATAGGGATTGTATCCGGAGGGGATATCTATGAAAAAGATATTGTGTATGATCGTGACGGTGCTGCTTGTGGCGGCAATGGCTCTGCCTGCTTTTGCGCAGACGGACGAGGATGGGCAGCAGGGAAACGATGGAACGCAGGTACAGCAGATCGGCATGAATCTTTCGTTTGCGGACGAGGACGGTAAGCCTCTTGCAGGTATCGACGTTTTTTTACGCGAGAGCGTGGATACGGAATATGTATATAACGATGTGACGAATGAGAACGGGCAGCTATATCTGCCCAGCGTGCCGGTGTCTGATTTTGATCTGGTGACCAAGACGCAGGACGGCGTTTTGACGGGTGCAGTGCGCGTGCATCTGTATTTGGCGGATGAGACGGAGATACTGAACCAGCCAAAGGGCGTGGTGATGACGCTGCACTTAGGGCAGGAAAAAAATGCGGCGCTCGCAACAAGCAATACTGCTCTGGTCGTAGCGGGCGAAGCATCCCCGAGCGCATCCCAAAGCGCAGAGACAAGCAAGGCGCCGGATGCAAGCGCTTCTGCGGGGCCGCTGATCCCTGACGATATGCAGCCTTATATCTACGAAGTAAATATCAACCAGAACGCGCCGGCGATCGATTTTGCGTACCAGGTTCCATCGGACGGCAAGATACTTTTGACGGGCGTAGCGGATGGCGTAGCTCCTGAGCCGACACCGACGCCAACGGCACAGCCTACGGTGACACCGTCTGAGGAACCAACGCAGGAACCGACAGCAACGCCAACGGCACAGCCTACGCCTACGGCGACACCAACCGCTGCTCCAACCCCTGTGCCAACGCCTGCACCTACGCCGCAGCCGACTGCGGCGCCGACGACAGCACCCAATAAGGTCAATGTGAAGCTGTACCTGATGGATGCAAAGGGAATGGCGCTTAGCGGGTATACCGCGGCGATGGGGGACGACCACAAAAAGACGGCGAACGCAACGGGAACGCTTTATTTTGCGAATGTCGTGCCGGACAAGACACAGACGCTTCGTATTTACGATACGGAGAACAAACAGCGCGGTACCTGCAAGCTGGAGTTTGCCGAGGGAAGCAAGACGGCGATCGCGCTGAGCGACGCAGTATATACGGTCTCTTATGCAAAGGATACACAGGATATCTTTTTATTCGCGGATGTGAAGGCGGACGGGAACAAGGATTCGGAAGTCGTCCTGCAAAAGGTATCGGACGAGCCGCTGACCCCCGGGAAGACCTCGCAGACGGCGAAGGACGAAAAAGGGCATGAAAAGCCCGCCGAGCTTATGGGTGAGCCATGTCTGAACGGTTACCTGATAGATGCGGCAGGCGCGGTCGTTACAGGCGCAACCGTGGAAAGCACAAACCTTGAGACAAAGGGAATGCTGAGCGGTGTGACGGATGCGTCGGGTTATTTTGAGATCTCGGCGGTTTCGAAGGGAAAGCATAAGATCACGGCCACGGCAAAGGACGGAACGCTGGTCGGCGAGGTGGCGTTCACAGTGCAGCCGGCAGAGGTGACGGGCATTGCCGAACAGGGCGGGACACTGGTGCTGAGCATTTCCAAAAATGCAAAAGAAGTATATATGAACTTAAAAGAGAACGGTAGCGGAGGACTCAATATTTCCGATGTTTCACAAACACAGGCTACCGTTCCTGTGGCACTGACAGCAAGTCCGCAGGCAAGCGTGAGCGCTTCTGCAAGCCCGCAGCCGACAGTACCCGCAGCCGAGCAGGAAGCGGACAGCGGTATGAGCCCGATCGTGGTGGTGCTGATCATTGTCGGTATTGCAGTTGCTGTGCTGGCGGTGTTCCTGATCATCAAAGTGCAGCGTGCGAAGAAGAATGGTTCTGACAGATAAAGAATGAGGTGCAATAAAAAACACCGCAGGCGACTGCGGTGTTTTTGTTACCTTGTTTCAGCTGTTTTTCATGATGATGCTTTCCATCGTATTGGCAACATCCTCGCACGCGTCGCAGCAACCTTCGAAATAGTTGAAGGTCTTTGACCAGACCATGATCTCGATCGGGTCCTTTGAGTTGACGTGCAGATCACGCATTGCCTTTGTGTAGAGCTGGTCGCCGTCGCCTTCCAGACGGTTAATTTCTATAATGCACTCGGAAAGCAATGTTGATTTTTT
>NZ_JAYFPU010000295.1:0-3425 GCF_034927525.1 Christensenella sp. | reverse complement strand
CACCGTCATTTTCAATGGTGATGCGGTAACCACCTGCTGTATGCTGGCCGGACAGGCTGACGAATCCACCATCATTACCCTGGAAGGGGTGGCAGAGGATGGCAAACCCAGCCTGCTGCAACAATGCTTTCTGGAGGCTGGGGCTGTCCAGTGCGGGTATTGTACTCCGGGAATGATCCTGACGGCCAAGGCCCTTCTGGACAAAAACCCTGATCCCACGGATGAAGAAATCACAGTGGCCATGTCTGGTAATTTGTGCCGCTGTACCGGCTATATTAAAATTCACGCTGCTGTGCGCTACGCCGTGGAACGGATGCGCGAACTGAGGATGAAGGAGGACGCCTGATGGGAAAGGACTATCAAGTACTTGGAAAAAACAAGGTCAAGGTTGATTCCCTGGAAAAGGTAATGGGCACCGCTAAATTTGCGGCGGATTATTCCTTCCCGGATATGCTCTACGCCGGGGTGTTTCGAAGTACTGTACCCCATGCCAGAATTGTATCCCTGGACCTTTCCAAAGCCCGGGCCATTGACGGTGTGGAAGCGGTGTTAGACTACCACGCCATTCCAGGAAAGAATCGATTTGGCATCATTATAAAGGATGAGCCTTGCCTGGTGGATGATAAGGTCCGTCGGTATGGCGATGCCATTGCCGTAGTGGCCGCCCGGACCCCGGACCTGGTTCAGGAAGCCCTGGA
This sequence comes from Christensenella sp., assembly GCF_034927525.1. Classification (NCBI taxonomy): domain Bacteria; kingdom Bacillati; phylum Bacillota; class Clostridia; order Christensenellales; family Christensenellaceae; genus Christensenella; species Christensenella sp. Next base: position 2,727 of record NZ_JAYFPU010000295.1, on the reverse strand, counting down.
TGCCATCACCATTGAATACGAGGAGCTGGAAGGGATTTTCACCATAGAGCGGGCCCTGGAGGAAGACTCCCCAGCCATCCATGGCGACACCAATATTCACCAGGTCAAACATTTGGAATACGGGGACGTGGATGCCGCTTTTAAACAATGCGATATCGTTGTGGAGGATACCTACTCCACCCACCGTCTAACCCATATGTTCATCGAGCCTGATGCCGGCGTATCCTACTACGACAATGAGGGAATGCTCACCGTTGTGGTGTCGACCCAGAATCCCCATTACGACCGGGGAGAGGTTGCTGGAATGCTGGCCCTGCCCAACAGCAAGGTCCGGGTTATTCAAGCCACTACGGGTGGCGGATTTGGCGGGAAGCTGGACCTTTCGGTTCAGTGCCATTGTGCCCTGCTGACCTACCATACCAAAAAGCCGGTGAAGATGGTCCGCTCCCGGGAGGAATCCACCACGGTCTCCTCCAAGCGTCACCCCATGACCATGCATTGTAAGACCGGGGCCACCAAGGATGGCCGGCTCCAGGCGGTGCAGGTTGAAATGTTTGGGGATACCGGGGCTTATGCCTCCTACGGACCGGCGGTCATCACCCGGGCGACGGTGCATTGCATGGGGCCCTACGTGGTGCCCAATGTACGGGTGGATTCTAAATTTGTCTACACCAATAATCCCATGAGTGGGGCCTTCCGGGGATTTGGGGTTCCCCAGGCATCGGTATGTCATGAGGGACAGATGAATGCATTGGCTAAAGCCCTGGGAATAGACCCCATTGATATCCGGATTCTCAATGCGCATCAGGTCGGATCGAAGCTGGCCACCGGACAAGTTCTGGAAAACAGCGTCGGCTTAATCGAAACACTGGAAAAAGCCAGAGAAAAAGCAGTGGAGGTGATGGGTTATGAAAAAACGCGGTAAAGGTGTCGGCAGTATGTGGTACGGCATCGGGAATACGGGCCTACCTAACCCTGCGGCTGCCTTCGTGGAAATCCACGGAGATGGTTCCGCCAACGTGATGTTTGGTGCGGCGGATATCGGACAGGGGAGCGGGACGGCCATGGCCCAGATCGCCGCTGAAGAGCTTGGACTTGATTATGAAAAAATCCATGTGACCTGGGGAGATACCATGGTCACCCCGGATGGTGGGGCAACGTCAGCTTCCAGACAAACCCTTATCACCGGAAACGCCGTTATTCTGGCCTGCCGTCAGGCCAAGGAAACCCTGGCTAAAACAGCAGGGGAAAAACTGGATTGTGCCCCTGAGGAGCTGAGCTTCAGAGACAATACTGTTTTTATAACTGCAGATCCAGAGCGCAGCATGACCTACGGGGAGTTAATGGCAGCCATGAAGGCCGCTGGCCGGATGGCCGTCGGCGCAGGGGCTTACAACCCCAACACAACGGGATTGGCACCGGATAATATGTCCGGGAATCCCTTTGAGGTTTATTCCTACGCGACCACCATTGCTGAGGTGGAGGTGGATACGGAAACCGGGGAGGTGGATGTCCTTAAGGTGGTTTCCGCTCACGATGTGGGAACCCCCATCAACCGATCCATGGTCGAAGGCCAGATCGAAGGGGGTGTCACCATGGGACAGGGCTTCGTCCTCATGGAGGAAATTGAGGTCAATACAAAAAATGGTGCTATTAAGAACCCGTCCATGTCAAAGTACATCATTCCGTCCAACCGGGACGTGCCGGAGATTCATTCAATCTTGGTCGAAAGTGAAGGCGGACCAGGACCCTTCGGAGCAAAGGGCGTGGGCGAACCGGCCCTGATTCCCATGATTCCGGCGGTGGTTGCCGCCATTGAGGATGCCTTGGACACACGTTTCACCCATACCCCCATTATGCCGAAAGACATCGTGGCAGCGGTAAAGGCACAAGAGAAATAAAACTGAATAAAATCCATTAATGTTAACAATTAGAGAGGGAAACACTATGGAAAACAAAGAGAAAAACGCAGTCGTACGGTTTTTGGAGAAAAAGAATGTCATTATCTCGTTTAAGCGATATGGCATCGATGCGCTTTCTGCAATGGCTCTGGGGCTATTTGCATCGCTCCTCATCGGGACGATCATTACCACCATCGGTCAGAATATCGGGAATTCCACCCTGGATCTGGCCACGGCAACCAATGTATCGACACTGGATTATATGGCAGTGAAGCTGGTGGAAATTGGGGGATTTGCAACCTCGGTGACCGGCTGTGCCATGGCGATATCCATTGGGTACGCCTTGCAGGCACCCCCTTTGGTCTTATATTCCCTGGCAGCCGTTGGGCAAGCCACCAATAAGCTTGGCGGGGCCGGGGGCCCCATGGCTGTTCTGGTGGTTGCCATCCTGGCAGCAGAGCTTGGAAAAATTGTTTCTAAAGAAACAAAGGTTGACATCATCGTGACACCCTTTGTGACCATCGCCGGGGGGATCATTATTGCCATGGCCATTGCCCCAGCCATTGGTGCGGCGGCCAGCAGCATCGGCTTTGCCATCATGTGGGCTACGGATTTCCAACCCTTCATCATGGGTGTTTTGGTCTCGGTAATCTGCGGGATCTGTCTGACCCTGCCCATCAGCTCGGCGGCCATTTGTGCGGCCCTGGGTCTCGTCGGTTTAGCCGGTGGGGCTGGGGTGGCAGGCTGCTGCGCCCAGATGGTTGGCTTTGCGGTCATGAGTTATCCTGAAAATGGTTTCGGGGGACTGATTGCCCAGGGGATTGGG
>NZ_JAYFPU010000312.1:0-5691 GCF_034927525.1 Christensenella sp. | reverse complement strand
GGATCATCATCGGCGCGGGCGGCAGGATGCTCAAAAAAATCGCTTCTGCGGCACGTGAGGATATGGAAGTTCTGTTTGATTCCAAGGTGTTTTTGCAGGTGTGGGTGAAGGTAAAGCCCGACTGGCGGAACAAGCTCTCTGTGCTGCGCACGCTTGGATACCAGGACGTGTAAATGGAAAAGCATTATTGCATTGTCCTGCGGACGACAGATTATAAGGATTATGACAAAATTCTGGCGCTTTTTTCCCGCAGCGCGGGGCGCCTAGACGCACAGGCGCGCGGCGCCCGGAAAATAAAAAGCGAGATCGCCTCAGCTGCGCAGGTGCTTTCCTGCGGAGAATATGAATTTTATAAAAGGGGCGACAGGCTGTTTCTGACAAATGCGCTCATCCGTCAGGAGTTTTTCCGCGTACAGAACGATTACGACGCCTACGCTGCCGCCTGTGTGATGCTCGAGCTGACGGACAAGATATTGCAGCATACGACGGACTATGAGGATTTGTTTCTGACGCTGATATACGCGTTATTCGCGATGGAAAAGGAGCAGCTCTCATGGGCGCAGGCGCTTGCTTATTTTTTTGCGCGTTTAACGGAACGGATGGGTATTTTCCCCTCGATCGGCGAATGTGCAACGTGCGGCGACGGCGCGGTGGGCGATCCGGTCTATTTTTCTCTTGACGAGGGAGGCGAAGTGTGCGCGGCGTGTGCACCGCATGTCAGGACGATCAAAGTGGCGCGCAGCGTGCTTGATAATATGGCGGCGCTGAGCGTTCTCAGGCCCAAGCAGGTATCGGAGATCACGACAGGGGAGGATGATGCAAAAGGGGTTGTTTTCCTGCTCGGAAAATATCTGGATTCCATGATGGAAATCCGCCTGAAAACGATGAAGTTTTTGAAGGAAAATTCTTTGTAAAATTGTTGTTTTATCGCGGGTGTTCATGTATAATGAACGTTGGATTCTATTAATAGCTACATTGTTTTATGAAAAATTTTTAAAATTTTAAATAATATTATTATCCAGGAGGAGTTTTAAGTATGTCGAACAAGTATGTATACCTTTTTAAAGAAGGTGACGCTTCCATGAAGAACCTTCTTGGGGGCAAAGGCGCAAACCTGGCTGAAATGACCAATCTCGGCCTGCCGGTTCCTCAGGGCTTTATCGTTTCTACGGAAGCATGCACGAAATACTACGAAGATGGCAAAGTGATTGCCGACGAAGTAGTAAATCAGATCTATGACGCAATGAAAAAGACGGAAGAACTGACTGGCAAAAAATTTGGAGATCAGGAAAATCCGTTCTTAGTATCTGTCCGCTCGGGTGCTCGCGCTTCCATGCCGGGCATGATGGACACGATCTTAAACCTTGGCCTTAATGACATCGCTGTCGAAGGCGTGGCGAAAAAATCCGGCAATCCGCGTTTTGCGTATGACAGCTACAGAAGATTCATCCAGATGTTCTCTGACGTTGTTATGTGCATCGACAAAGAGAAATTCGAGCACGAGCTGCAGGCAATGAAAGACGCGAAGGGCGCGAAGCTCGATACGGATCTTACTGCTGAAGATTTAAAAGAGCTCGTAGCAAAATACAAAGCGATCTATAAGCAGGAAATGGGCAAAGAGTTCCCGCAGGACGCTAAGGAACAGCTGCTTGAGTCCGTTACGGCAGTATTTCGTTCGTGGGATAACCCGAGGGCGATCGTATACCGCCGCATGAACGATATCCCGGCCAGCTGGGGTACAGCGGTAAACGTACAGGCAATGGTATTTGGTAACATGGGCGACGACTGCGGTACGGGTGTTGCATTCACAAGAAACCCCTCCACAGGCGAAAAGAAGCTGTATGGCGAATATCTGATGAACGCACAGGGCGAAGACGTTGTTGCGGGTATCAGAACGCCCCAGCCGATCTCGCACTTGAAAGATCAGATGCCGGAAGTATACGAACAGTTTGCAAACATCGCGCAGTCTTTGGAAGACCATTACAGAGATATGCAGGATATGGAGTTTACGATCGAAGGTGGCAAGCTCTATATGCTGCAGACAAGAAACGGCAAGAGAACGGCTATGGCTGCTCTTAAGATCGCGGTTGATCTTGTTGAAGAAGGTAAACTGACGAAGGAAGAAGCAATCCTTAAGGTTGAACCGAAGCAGCTCGATTCGTTGCTGCATCCGCAGTTTAACGCTGCTGCGCTAAAGGCTTCAAAGCCGATCGCAAAAGGTTTGCCGGCTTCTCCGGGCGCTGCATGCGGTAAGCTGTATTTCACGGCTGACGACGCTACGGCTGCTGCTGCGAAGGGTGAAAAAGTTGTTCTTGCAAGACAAGAAACTTCCCCGGAAGATATCGAAGGCATGTACGCTTCGCAGGGTATCTTGACGGCGCGCGGCGGTATGACTTCTCACGCTGCTGTTGTTGCACGCGGTATGGGTACATGCTGCGTTGCGGGCTGCGGCGAGCTGAGGATCGAAGAATGCAATAAAAAGATGACGACAGCGGACGGTACGGTTTACAAGGAAGGCGACTTTGTTTCCCTCGACGGTTCCACAGGTAATGTGTACGGCGAAGCGATCGAAACGGAAGAAGCGCAGGTATCCGGCGATTTCGCTACGGTCATGGGCTGGGCAGACTCCATCAGGAGACTAAAAGTCAGAACGAACGCAGATACGCCGCACGATGCGGAGCAGGCGATCGAGTTCGGTGCGGAAGGTATTGGCCTGTGCCGTACGGAGCACATGTTCTTCGCGGAAGACAGAATTGCCGCTATGCGCGAGATGATCGTTTCCAAGACGGTCGAACAGAGAGAAAAAGCTCTTGCAAAGCTTCTGCCGATGCAGAAGGACGACTTCAAGGGCATCTATAAGGCAATGAAGGGACATCCGGTTACGATCCGTTTCTTAGATCCGCCGCTGCACGAGTTCCTGCCGACACATGCCGAAGACATCGCGGCTCTTGCAAAAGAGATGAACATGAGCGTCGATGCGCTGCAGGGCATCATTGACGGCCTGCACGAGTTCAACCCGATGCTTGGTCACCGTGGCTGCCGTCTGGCGGTAACATTCCCAGAGATCGCTGTCATGCAGACAAGAGCGGTCATGGAAGCTGCGATCGAAACGATCGAAGAAACTGGCTTTGATATCGTTCCGGAAATCATGATCCCGCTTGTAGGCGACGTAAAAGAGCTGAAATACGTCAAAGACTTCGTTGTTGAAACAGCTGAGAAAGTGATCGCTGAAAAGGGTAAGAAGATCGACTATAAAGTTGGTACGATGATCGAAGTCCCGAGAGCGGCTATCACGGCTGATGAAATCGCGCAGGAAGCTGACTTCTTGTCGTTCGGTACATACGACCTGACGCAGATGTCATTCGGATTCTCCCGCGACGACGCTGGAAAATTCCTGGACGACTATTATGCGAAGAAGATCTATGAATCCGATCCGTTCGCGAAATTGGATCAGGATGGCGTAGGCAAGCTCGTGAAGATGGCAGTTGAGCTGGGCAGAAAGACAAGACCCGACATCAAACTCGGGATCTGTGGTGAGCACGGCGGAGACCCGTCCACTGTTGAATTCTGCGATAGCCTTGGCCTCAACTATGTGTCCTGCTCGCCGTTCCGTGTACCGATCGCGAGACTGGCTGCAGCACACGCGGTTGTTAAATCCAAATAAGCCAAGCAATTAGTTAAACCAAAAGGCGCGTTATGAAGATAACGCGCCTTTTTTGTGTTGTGAAACATCGGTGCAAAGGCTTTTTTAATGTTGAACACATATCAATATTAGCGTATGTGTAAAGGCAAAATAGTTCCCGAAAACTGGAATCAGATCGGAGCGATCTGCAAAATCAAGGATTCCTCATAGTTTTTCGCTCGCATTTTTCAGAAAAGACGGTTCGGAAAACAGGGCTTGCTTTGTCTTTCAGATAAATATACGGTATAATGAGAATCATTTGAAAAGAGGAAGCATATGCCGGAATTAATGAAAGACAAATATTATAATTATGACTTCCTTCATGAACTGGCATTGCGTATCAAAGTCGTATATCATCCGTTTCAGGCGGATGCTTTTTTAGACAGCATTATGGATGAAACGTGGGATGCGTTAGAACTGAAAGCCCGTATGCGGCAAATTACTGTCCATTTAGGAAGGTACTTGCCAGCCGATTATGAGCAGGTGCTGGCCATCATTGATCAGGTCATTGCGGGTTATCCTGCAGGGCTTAACGACTTTGCCTTCATGTGCTTTCCGGATTTTGTCGAAGTCTATGGGCAGAACGTGTGCGATTGGGACTTGTCAATCACAGCGTTGGAAAGGTATACTCTATCCTCATCGTCCCAGACTGCCGTGGGGACAAGCATTGGCCAGCTTCAAAGCCGATCCATCGCCGGTTCTTGGTATATTGGAGCAATTGAAGACCGACCCGTCGCTGTATGTTCGTAAAAGTGTGGCCAACAACTTAAACGATATTTCCAAAACACACCCTGATCTGGTTGCAAAAATTGCAAAAGATTGGTATGGCAATCACGAGTACACCGATTGGATCGTAAAACATGGATGCCGGACGTTGCTCAAAAAGGGGGATCGGGAAGTGTTAGCCATTTTTGGGTATCACGACACTGGGTCGGTGGGCATCTATTGCCCATGGAGAGGATATCACATTTTCGTTTGCGGTTTCAGCAAAAGAAGCAACAAAGGCAAGGCTGGGATATGGGATTGACTATGTAAAAGCCAGAGGAAAGCGCAGTCGAAAAGTATTTCAAATATCAGAAATTTTATTAAAGGAAAATCAAACAAAGATATACACGAAAATCCATTCCTTCGCAGACCTAAGCTCAAGGAAACATTATCCCGGCATACATTCCGTTACGCTTATTGTGAATGGCGCAGAGCGGGGCACATTGGATTTTGAGCTGTTGGCGGCGGAATAGTTTACTCTACGGGGGCTCAAAAGCCCTTTTTATATGCTCAAAAATCATTGATTGTAAAAAACACGCTGCGGTTTTATGGCGTGCTCTTTTTGTGCAACGCTTTATTGTTAGCGGCTACAGTGCGGAGGGTATCATATAAGGGGAAAGTAACACGTTTGAAATACAGATGGATATCATGTATAATTTACTGGACAACAAAGAACAAAGGAGCATAAAACGATTTGGAAAAAGTAATCATGCCCATGGTGGCGTTAAGGGGATTGGTCATCTTCCCGTATATGGTATTGCACTTTGACGTAGGTAGGGAAGCGTCTGTCGCGGCGGTGGAAGAATGTGTGGTACAGGGACGCGATATTTTTCTGGTGACGCAGAAGGATATGAAGATCGAGTCGCCGGAGATGGCGGACGTACATGAGATTGGTACGATCGCAAAGGTAAAACAGGTATTGAAACTGCCGGGCGATACGCTGCGTGTGCTGGTGGAAGGAGAGCGCCGTGCGCGTATCCTTTCGTATGCGGAGAGGGAGCCTTACATTCAGGCGGAGGTGCAGCCGATCCCGGACTTAGAAACGACGGATAAGGCACAGGAGATATTGAAAGAAGCATATATGCGCCGCATCACAGACCTGTTTGAGCGGTTTGCGTCGCTTGGCGCGCGCGTCCCGGGCGAGACGCTGTTTACGATCAGCGAGATAGAAGAACCGGGCAAGTTTGCGGATATGATCGCTTCTAACGTTGCGATCAAGCTAGACGACAAGCAGCGTGTGCTTG
>NZ_JAYFPU010000228.1:0-10553 GCF_034927525.1 Christensenella sp. | reverse complement strand
AACGCCGGGCTTAGAAGACCTGCATACGCAGGCATACAGCGGGGACGATGGATTGACGATCGTTGAGGGGGCGCCGTTTGGGGTGATCGGCTCGATCACGCCGTCCACCAACCCAACGAGCACGGTGATCAACAACTCAATCAGCATGATCGCGGCGGGCAATGCAGTGGTTTTTAACCCGCACCCGGCGGCGAAGCAATCGTCGCAGGAGGCGATGCGGATTTTGAACGAAGCGATCGCCGCGGCGGGCGGGCCGGGGACGCTGATCACGACGGTGAAGGAGCCCACACTTGAGAGCGGACAGGTGATCATGAACCACAGGGACGTGAAGATGCTGTCCATCACGGGCGGTGAAGCGGTGGTGGCCGTGGCGATGAAGACCGGAAAAAAGGTAGTGGCGGCAGGGCCGGGCAACCCGCCTGTGATCGTGGACGATACGGCAGTGATCGCGCGTGCGGCAAAGGACATCGTGGACGGCGCGAGCTTTGACAACAACGTACTGTGCGTGGCGGAAAAGGAAGTGTTTGCCTTTGCAAACATCGCGGACACCCTGATGAGTGAAATGGAGAAAAATGGCGCTTACCGCGTATCCGGCGGCGACATCGACAAGATCGTGAACACGGTGCTTGAGAAAAAAGACGGGAATTATGTCATTAACCGCAAATTTGTGGGGCGTGATGCAAAATACATTTTGGCGGAGAGCGGGGTCACATATAGTGGACAGCCGCGGCTGGTGATCGCGGAGGTCACGGCGGAGCATCCGTTTGTGACGGTAGAGATGCTGATGCCTGTGCTGGGCATCGTGCGTGTAGCGGGCATCGACGAAGCTGTGGACGAGGCGTTCCGTGTGGAGCACGGGTGCCAGCATTCGGCGCTCATTCATTCGACGAACATCCACAACATGTCGTTGGCGGCGTCGGTGATGAACACGACGATTTTCGTCAAGAACGCACCGTCTTACGCGGGGCTTGGATTTGGTGGTGAAGGATATGCGACGCTGACGATCGCCACGCCGACGGGCGAAGGGCTGACGAGCGCGAAGACATTCACGCGTGCGCGGCGGTGTGTGCTCAAGGGCGACTTGCGCATCATTTGAGGAAAAGGACATGGACATCATAGAAAAGATACGCGATGCGGGCGTTGTAGGCGCGGGCGGCGCGGGATTTCCGACGCATGTGAAGGTGAATTGCCGTGCGGAATACGTGATCGGCAACGGCGCGGAGTGCGAACCGCTGCTGCGTGTAGACCAACAGGTGATGGCGGCTATGGCGGACGAAGTGGTAGCCGGCGTGCAGCTGGTGATGCAGCAGGTAGGCGCAGAGCACGGAGTGATCGCTTTAAAGGAACACTACCATGACGCGGTGGTGGCGCTTGGGAAGGCATGTAAGGACACAAAGGTGCGGCTGCATCTGATGAAAAGTTACTACCCTGCGGGTGACGAGCAGGAGATGGTATACGAGATCACGGGGCGGGTAGTGCCGACAGGCGGATTGCCGCTTGACGTGGGTGCGGTGGTATGTAATGTGAGCACACTGGCGGGTATTGCCCGGGCGACAGAAGATATTCCGGTGACGCAAAAGTATGTGACAGTGGGCGGCGCGGTCAAAAATCCGAGGACAGTGCTTGCACCTATCGGTATTTCAGGAGAAGCGCTGATCGCGGCGGCGGGCGGTGTGACGAGCGAATGCGTATACATCATCGGCGGGCCGTGTATGGGCAGGGTGAGTGAAACGGCAGATATCCCTGTAACAAAGACGACGGGAGGGCTGCTGGCTATCCCCAAAGGGCATCCGCTGCTCGCTCAAAAGGACACGCGCATGAATGTGCAGATGATCCAGGCGGTGTGCTGCCAGTGCTCGATGTGCACGCAAATGTGTCCGCGAAACGCGCTGGGATTGAATGTGCAGCCGCACAAGGCGATGCGGGCGGTGGCGCAGGGGGTTGACCTGCTGGGGCAGAGTATGAACGGGATATTCTCGTGCTGCGACTGCGGGATATGTACATACTATGCGTGCAACTTTGGCCTGAAGCCGTCGCAGGTGATGCAGCGGTTCAAGGCAGAGATGATGACAGCGGGGGTACGGCCGAAGAAGGAAGTATATACCGAAGCCGATCCGACGCTGAACGAAAAGAAGCTGCCCGTGTCGCGGCTGGTGTCGCGGTTGTGGCTGGGTGAATACGACGTAGCTGCGCCGATGGATATGCAGCCGATGCAAACGCAGCGGGTGGACATACCCCTGAAAATGCACGTGGGCGCGCCGGCGGTGCCGGTGGTAAAAGCAGGCGACCACGTACAACAGGGAACGCTTATTGCGGACATACCGGAAAAGGCGCTGGGGGCAAAGGTACATGCGAGTATCACAGGTACGATCGAAAGCGTGACAGAGGACAGGATACGGATACGGAGCGGCAAATGAGATATTCATTGGGAATGATAGAAGTGGTGAACATACCGGCAGGGATGCAGGCGGCGGACGCGATGATGAAAGCGTCGGCGGTGGAGCTTGTGTACGCACAGCCGGTATGTGCAGGGAAATATATAGCGGTGGTGAGCGGAGACGTGGCGGCAGTGGAGGCGAGCGTGAAGGCAGGCCTCAAAACAGCGGGAGCGCGGCTCATCGACAGCGTGGTCATCGCGGGGGTACACGAACAGGTGCCGCAGGCGATCAGCGCGTGCAGCGATGTGGGCCGTGTGCAGGCAGTGGGCGCGATGGAAACGTTCTCATTGTGCGCGGCGGTGCTCGTGGCAGACGCGGCGGTAAAGGCGGCGGATGTAGACCTCATCGAGGTGCGGCTGGGACGCGGCCTTGGCGGTAAGTCGTTCATCACGATGACAGGGGACGTGGCCGCGGTAGAGGCGGCGGTGAAGGCAGGAATCTCTGTGCCGGAGGCGCAGGGGCTCATATCCGGAAGCGTGGTGATACCGTCACCGCATCCGGGAATCGTAAGGACATTCATTTAAATATATTTGGGAGGAAAACAGGAAATGTCAAAAGAAGCTTTGGGAATGGTAGAAACAAAAGGACTGATCGGGGCGATCGAGGCGGCGGACGCGATGGTGAAGGCGGCGAATGTGTCGCTGGTCGGCAAGCAGCAGATCGGATCGGGGCTGGTGACGGTGATGGTACGCGGAGACGTAGGCGCAGTGAAAGCGTCGGTCGATGCGGGCGCGGCGGCAGCCAAACGGGTAGGCGAGGTGTACGGGGTACACGTGATCCCCAGTCCGAACGGCGAGGTGGAGAGCATTCTGCCCAGAGTGGCAAAGGCAGCGCCGGTCGCTGCGAAGTAATGTACACGGGGGAGGTCGCAGGCTGTGTGATAGCGACCGCAAAGGACGAGAACCTGGAAAACATCCCGCTGTTGGTCGTGAGATTGATCGAGAACGGGGAGAAGAAAGGGTGCATCGTGGCGGCGGACGCGACACGGCAGGCGGGCAGAGGAGATTTTGTATACCTGATCGGCTCGAAGGAAGCGGCGCGGATGTTCCGCAAGCAGTATACGCCTGTGGACGCGGCGATCGTGGGGTTCATCGACAGGTATATGGAAAATATGTAACAAACAACAAAAAGAAACGAGGGAAACAACAATGGATAAGCAGGCACTGGGAATGGTGGAGACAAAGGGATTGATCGGCTCGATCGAGGCGGCGGACGCGATGGTGAAAGCGGCGGATGTGAAGCTGGTTGGCAAGGAACAGATCGGATCGGGACTTGTGACGGTGATGGTACGCGGGGACGTAGGCGCTGTGAAAGCTGCCGTTGACGCGGGCGCTGCCGCCGCAAAGAGGATCGGAGAGCTGTACGGCGTGCATGTGATCCCCAGCCCGCACAACGATGTGGAAATGATCCTGCCCGGGAAGTAAGGGATGAGGATCGCGAGGGTGGTAGGCAACGTAGTATCTACCATCAAGGACGAAACATATTATGGGTACAAGCTGATGATCGTCGCGTACTTAAACGAGAACGGCGAGCCGGAGGGCGTACGGCACATTGCCTTTGACGCGGCACAGGCCGGGGTGGGCGATGTGGTGCTGGTGAATGTGGATGGCGGCGCTGCCAACATGTTTTTGGACCCTGACATCATTGCGGATCTGACCATCTGCGGGGTGGTGGACCACTATACCTACGCGGGGCGCACGACACAGCTCAACTAAGAGGGATATATGGATATACAGAAGATCGTACAGGAAGTAATGCAGGAGATGGGAACACAGCAGGCCGGGGCTCCGCAGGCGTATTGCCCGCAGGGGTTTGAGGTGCCCGCGCATCTTGAGCATTCCCTGCTGAACCCGGACATGACCGAAGAAAAACTGCTGGAAGAATGTCTGGTGGCGCGCAGATGCTGCGTGGCGGCCGTATGTGTGGCGCCGTACTATGTGAGCGCCGCGGCACAGGCGCTGCGCGGATCGGGGGTGGCGGTATGCGCTGCGATCGGATTCCCGCACGGGGCGATGTCCGGGGCGGCGAAAATTGCGGAGGCGCGCGAGTGCATCAGGAATGGCGCGACAGAGTTAGACGTCGCCGTCAACATTCTGGCGGTAAAGTCCGGACACATGGCGGACGCACGCGCGGAGCTTGAGCAGGTAATGGACATTGCGCGCGGCAAGGCAAAGGTCAAGGCGGTGTTTGAGCACAGCGTATATACGGACAGCGAAAAGGCTGCGGTGCTGCACATGGCAAAGGGCTGCGGCGTGGAGTTTGTGAAGATACAGAACGTTCTCAGCGGCAAGGGCGCGGAGGCGGAGGATATCTGCTATGCAAAGAATATCCTCGGCAGCAATGTGGACATCAAGATCGATGGCGGCGTGAAGACGCTGGAGCAGGCGATGACGCTGCTTGATGCAGGCGCACAGCGCATCGGCCTTACCGCAACGAAGGCTGTCTCGCAGCAGGCGCTGCAAAAGAGATAAGAGCTCAATTTGATACGGGAGAACGGGATATTGGCAAAGGATATGGAACGCAGCGAACTGAACCTGATGCTTAGTATCGTCAGGAAATATTATGAGCTTGGCATGAACCAGGAGCAGATCGCGGAAGAAGAGTTCATCTCCAAATCTTCCGTCTGCCGCCTCATCAAAAAGGCGCAGAAAAACGGATTGGTAAAATTTCAGATCAATTATCCGATCGAATCGATACGGACACTGGAAAAAGAATTCCATGAAATGTTTGAGCTGGATAAGGTATTCATTACGCCCGCCTATACACAGGACGCGGATATCCGTCTGCAGGATACGTGCAGGACGGTGGCGGGCGACCTTTGCAAGATCATCAAAGCGGATGATATCGTGGGCGTTTCGTGGGGGACGACCATGGAGCAGATCGCGAATATCACCATGAATATGCAAAATGCGAAGAAATGTTCCAAGGTCGTTTTAATGAACGGATCGTTAGCGGGAGACATTGGTTCTACAAAATCCAGCCAAATCGTTGAACAATTCTCGCAATGCTTTAACGCACAGGGATTTTTGCTTCCGGTTCCGCTGGTTGTGGACAACTGCAGGATCGCAGAAGCGATCCAGATGGATTCCCATGTGAAATATGTGCTGGATATGGCGCGTAACGCGCAGCTTTCCGTCGTCAGTATCGGCGCGGTATCTTATCAATCGGTGCTGCGAACGCGCAGCGCGTATACCAAAGCGGAATATGACGAGATCGTTGCGCTGGGCGCGGTGGGAGATATTGCAGGCAGATGTTTCGATATCAACGGAAAAGAAGTCGGCAAGCATGTTATGGACAGGCTGATCGGCTTGAAGCTTAATGAACTGAACAAGAAAAAGGTCAGGATTGGCGTAGCTGTGGGAAATCATAAAGTGAATGCAATCATTGGCGCGCTGCGCGGCGGGTTGATCAATCGTTTTTATACGGATGAGGTCACCGCGCAGGAAGTGATCAGAATTTTTAAAAATATGCAAAGAGAGGGAACAAAATGAAAGCAGTGAGGATGTATAAGCCGGGAGACTTACGAGTGGAAGATGTGGAAAAACCAATACCCACGGACGACGAGGTGCTCTTAAAGGTGATGGCGTGCGGGGTGTGCGGATCAGATATCCCGCGGGTGAATACCTATGGAGCGCATATCGCGCCGCTCACGATCGGGCATGAGTTTTCCGCCCGCGTGGAGCAGGTGGGAAAAAACATAAAGGACTTCAAGGTGGGAGACCGCGTGACAGTGCCGCCACTGATGCCGTGCTACCAGTGCGAATGGTGTGAAAAAGGACTGTATTCGCTGTGCGAGAATTATGATTACTTTGGCTCGCGGCGTGACGGTGCGATGGCGGAATATGTGTGCGCGCCCGAAGCAAATCTATTGAAGCTGCCGGACAATGTAGACTATATCGACGCGGCGACGACCGACCCGTGCGCGAACGCGATCCACGGCTTGTGCCAGGCGCGTGTGCAGGAGGGAGACACCGTGTGCATCTATGGTGCGGGGCCGATCGGCCTGTTCGCCATCCAGTGTGCAAAGGTGTTTGGGGCAAAGACAGTGATCGCCATAGACCTTGGGGACAGGAAGCTGTCCATCGCCAAAGAATGCGGTGCGGATCATATCATAGATTCGAAGGAACAGGACGCGGTTGCAGCCATAAGGGAGATCACGAACGGCGAGATGGCGGACGTGGTGGTAGACTTCACAGGTGCGCCGCCGGCGCAAATCAATGCAATAAACTCGGCAGGCAAGATGGGGCGTGTGGCGCTGGTCGGGATCTCGCACAAGGGACTTACGCTTGGCGAGAAGGAAGTGGACAACATCATGCGCGGGCAGATCTCGCTGATCGGGTCGTGGAACAGCTTCACAAAGCCGTTCCCGGGATATGACTGGACAGAATCGATCAAGCTGTTTGCACAAGGCAAGATCACTTCCAAACCGATGATCAGCCATAAGCTGCCCTTAGAGGACGCGCCGGAGATATTCAAACAGATCGCGGCGGGTGGATTGTTCTTCAACAAGATATTGTTCCTGCCCCACGGCGAAGAGATGGAGTGAGAAAAGATGCTTGCATGTATATACAATGACGAAGGAAAGATGGAGCTGACAGAAAAGGAGAAACCGCGCGCGAAGCAGGATACGGCGGTGATCCGCGTGCTGGCGACATCCATCTGCGGGACGGATTTCCGGACGTACGTTTATGGAAGCGGCAAGATCAGCCCGGGCACGACGCTCGGACATGAGATGTGCGGCGAGATCGTGGACATCGGCAGCGGCGTTGAGGGCTTTTCGCTGGGAGACATCGTGACGGTGACGCCGGCCTTAGGGTGCGGACAGTGCCGGATGTGCAAGAAAGGGCACACGAATATGTGTGACAACTTGGAGACGCTGGGCTTCCAGTATGACGGCAGTTTTGCGGAATACATGGAAATTCCCGCCCGCTTCTTTGAGATGGACAGTGTGAACCATGTGCCGGACGGCGTTGCGCACGCGGATGCGGCGCTGGCGGAGCCCATAGCCTGCGCGGTCAACGCACAGGAGTTCCTTCACATCGAGCAGGGAGACTATGTGGCCATTTTCGGGTCGGGATTCATCGGCTGTATGCACGCGGAGCTTGCGTTTGCTTCGGGCGCGGACAAGGTGATCATGATCGAGCCAAACGAGGCGCGCAGGGCTGCGGCGAGCGAGTTGGTACCGAACATCTGTATGCTTGCAGGCGGTGAGAAGCTTGTGGAACAGGTGATGGAGCTGACGGACGGGCGTGGCGTGGATGTGGCGATCGTGGCGTGCTCGGTGGGCGCGGCGCAAACGGACGCGATGAAGATCGCAGGCAAGCGGGGCAGGGTGAGCCTGTTCGGCGGGCTGCCGGGCGACGGCTGTGGATTTATCGACAGTAACATCATCCATTACAAGGAGCTGGGGGTGTACGGCGTACACGCGTCGACGACGCTGCAAAACAAAAAAGCGCTTGCATGGATCGAGCAGGGCAAGATAGACGCGGGCAAGTTCATTACCAGAAAGTATCCGCTCAGCGACATTCTGGAAGCGCTGGAGGATATACGGACAAAGGGGATCATGAAGGCAGTCATCAGCTTTGAATGACGGGGAGGAAAGAAACGATATGGATATCAATGAGATCATAAGACAGGTCACACAGGAAGTGTGCGCAAAGTATATGGACGACAAAACGCCGGGGGCGCAGGGCGGCGGGGAGATGTCGCCCGCTTCGATGGCAAAATACATCGACCACACCATCTTAAAGCCGGAAGCGTCGTTAGACGACGTACGCAAGGTATGTGAGGAAGCGAAGAAATACCAGTTTGCGAGTGTGTGCGTGAACCCGAGCTACATCAGGTTTGTGGCAGATAACTTAAACGGCAGCGGGGTAACGCCGTGCTGCGTGATCGGGTTCCCTTTGGGGGCGTGTACGCCTGAAGCAAAGGGGAACGAGGCGGCGGACGCGGCAAGCAATGGCGCCAAGGAAGTGGATATGGTGATCAACGTGGGCGCAATCAAGTCCGGCGACTGGCAGCTTGTGAAGCGCGACATCGAAGCGGTCGTGGGTGCGGTACGCGGCAGGGCGATCGTCAAGGTGATCATTGAGACGTGCCTGCTGACCGACGAAGAGAAGGTGAAGGCGTGCGCGATCTCTAAGCTTGCGGGCGCACACTTTGTGAAGACGTCGACAGGGTTTTCCAAGGGCGGCGCTACGGTAGAAGACGTGAGGCTGATGCGCGAGACGGTCGGGCCGGAAATCGGCGTGAAGGCGTCGGGCGGCGTGAAGACATACGAGGACGCTGTGGCGATGGTACAGGCGGGCGCAAGCAGGCTGGGCACGAGCTCGGGCGCGGCGATCGTATCCGGCGGCGGAGCGGACACGCACAAGTGTGTGAACTGCGGCGCGTGTAAGCAGACTTGTCCTACGGGCAATGCTACCATCGTTAAGAATTGTTATTGAGCGGTATGAAAACCAGGAGGTAGATGGAAGATGGGTACAAGAAAAGCAGCGGTGATGCAAGGGATCGACGACGTAGCGGTCATGCAAATCCCGATGCCCGAAGGCAAGCTCGACGCGACAGATGTGCTGGTGCGCATCAAGGCGGTGGGCATATGCGGATCGGACATCCACTTTTATAAGGACGGACGAATCGGCGATATGATCATTACACCGCCGCACATATTAGGGCATGAAAGCGCTGGGGAGATCGTTGAGATCGGATCTGCAGTCAGCAACCTCAAGGTGGGCGACCGCGTCGCGGTAGAGCCACAGCGGCCTTGTTGGTCGTGCGAATACTGCCAGAACGGCGATTATCATTTATGTAAGCAGATGCAGTTCATGTCTGCGCCGGCAGAAGGCGCGTTCGTGGAATATGCGGTGCGCCCCGCAAATATGTGCTTTAAGCTATCGGACGACACATCCTTTGGCGAGGCAGCGATGGCAGAGCCTTTGGCAGTCGCGCTGCAGGCGCTGAAACGGGGAAACGTGTGCGGCGGGCAGACAGCGGCGATCCTTGGCGCGGGGCCGATCGCACTTGCGATTTTGATGGCGTGCAAAGCGTTTGGATGCACCGACGTTTATGTGACGGATATGGTGGATTACCGTCTTGAAAAAGCGATGGAAATGGGCGCATCCGCTACCTTTAATATCACGAGCTGCGACTATACGGAAGAAATTTTAAAAGCGACAAATGGGCGCGGCGTGGATGTGGTGTTTGATACGACGGCGCATCCGTCCACCTACAAAACGATGCACAAGATCGCCATCAGAGGCGGATACCTTGTGTTGGTGGGCATGGGGCCGGATGAATATTATGAAGTCAATATTGCGGCGATCCGCGACAATGAAAACGTACTGACGGGCTTGTTCCGCTATAACAATCTGTACAGAAAAGCGCTGGCGCTGATCGCGAGCGGGCAGTGTGATGTGAAGCAGTTGATATCGCACCGCATGCCCATCGAAAAAATCGCGGAAGCATTTGATATCGTACACGATAAAAAAGACGGTGTTATAAAAGTACTGATTGAAATTTAATATCAAAATTTTTTGAAGTTTCACCATCAAGTGAAATAAAAAATAGGAGGAAAGAAAGATGAAAAAAAGAAACACAGTCATTCTGGTTGCATTGCTTTTGGTAGCAGTCATGGCGTTTACCGCTTGCAGCAGCGGCGGAGGCGCGACAACGAGCACCGCGCCCAGCGAGTCTGCGGCGGCTTCGGAAAGCGCGGCAGCGTCTGACGCGCCAGCGGCATCTGAGGAAGCGAAAACGGATGGCGACAAAACGTTCAAGGTCGGTTATGCCAACAAAACACTCAACAATCCTTACTTCGTTGCGCTTGACGCGGCATTGAAGCAGGAAGTGGAGGCGCGCGGCTGGCAGTACACGAGTCTTGATGCAAAAGAAGACATTGCGCAGGAACAGAAAAACATGGAAACGTTCGTTTCGCAGGGTTTTGACCTCATTATCATGAACTGCATCGATTCCAAGGCGGCGCTGACATCCATTGACGCGGCGACAAAAGCGGGCGTGCCGGTCATCAACGTAGACAACGCACCCGACCTTTCCGCAAACAACATCACATCCGTATTCTCTGACAACTTGAACAACGGACGTGCAGTCGGCCTCTAT
>NZ_JAYFPU010000085.1:0-37439 GCF_034927525.1 Christensenella sp. | reverse complement strand
TGCTTCTGCCTTATGTTGTTTGATTTATTTAGCCGTATCAAGATCTCATTTGTTTGCCTTCCCACACCTTACTAACACACCTGCCTATTATTCATTATAAATCCTTCGGATTTTTGTCTTGACAAGCGCACCATTATATTATGTGATGTGCTTATGATACGCTGGAATACTTAAATTGAATAAACATGATAAACAAATATCAGCGGTTGCAAAAAAAATATTATGATGTTACAATAAAAATATCGAGTTATTTTTAAAAATAACTTGAAAAATAGAAAGCGGGAGGCTTGTATTATGAAAAAGAAATTTTTGGTGGTGATGTTGGCGGTTTGTTTGGCCTTGGGCATGTCCGGATGTGGCAGTGGGGAAAGGGCTAAAAAAAATGATTTAGCAGGTCAATCCTTATTGATTTACTGCGGGGCAGGAATGAAAGAGCCCTTCCAAAAGATTGCGGATGCCTTCAAGGAAGAAACGGGCTGTGAAATGAAGGTTACCTTTGCCAATGCGGCCCAGATCCAGACACAGATCACCGAGTCCAAGGAAGGGGATTTCTTTATTGCCGGTTCTGCAGAGGAGGTTAAGCCTGTGAGCCAATATGTCGAAAGCAGCGTGGACTTGGTGAAGCATATCCCGGTTTTGGCAGTGGCCAAGGGGAATCCCAAGGGCATTACCGGCATTGCAGATTTAGGGAAGGAAGGCATTGCTACGGTCATTGGTGATCCGGAATCAACCCCCATTGGCAAGATTGCAAAGAAAGCCTTTACGGATTTTGGTGTGGCAGATACTGTAACCCTGGTGGCCACAACTACAACTGCACCCCAGCTGGTCACTGTTATTGCAGCGGGGGAAGCGGATGCCGCCATTGTGTGGAAGGAAAACTGCAATGTGGATGGGGTGGAAATCTGTAACACCACGGATATGGATAAATACGTCAAAACCATTCCTGCAGCGCGCTTGAATTTCAATGGGGACAATAAGGCGGCGGATGCCTTTAATGAATTTTTAGCAGGGGAGACGGCCAAGGATATCTGGACGGCCTCCGGCTACGAATTGGCCCAATGAGAAAGGGCCTGTTCCCGATTTTCAGGCTGATTTGTGGGGGAGCTACCCTGCTGTCTGTTCTGTTCATCGGCGGAAATGTGGCGGTTATTGCATTCCGGGGGGCATCCAGCCTGCCGGAATGCCTTTTTGATGGGGAGACGCTGTTTGCGGTGGGCCTGAGTGTCCGCACGGCGAGTATCTCCAGTCTGCTGTGCTTCGCCTTGGCCATCCCCACGGCCTATACCTTAACCCGGACCCGCATTCCCTGCCGGCCGGCTGTGGAGGTAATTCTGGAGCTCACCCTATCCTTACCCTATATCGTCCTGGGGTTGAGCCTTCTCATAATCTTTGCATCCCCCCTGGGAAAGGCCATTAAGGCTGGTGGCTTCCCGGTGGTGTTCAGTCCGAATGGCATCGTCATTGCACAGCTGGCCGTTAATCTGCCCTTTGCCATCAAGCTGGCAGTAACGGCCTTTAAGGGGGTGGACCGAAAGCTGGAACGGGTGGCGGGACTCCTGGGGGCTACCCCGGGCCGCTGCTTTTTAACGGTGCTGCTGCCCCTGTGCCGCAATGCACTCATTTCAGCCTTTATTCTGGTGTGGTCCCGGGCTCTGGGAGAATTTGGGGCCACCCTCATGCTGGTGGGGGTTACCCGGATGAAAACCGAAACCCTTCCGGCCAGCATTTATCTGAACGTCAGCACAGGGGATCTGGGGACGGCACTGGCCAGTGCCTTCATCCTTTTGGTGATTTCAGTATTGTCCCTGACCCTTGCCAATGTGCTTACCCGGTCTGGGGTGGGGAGGCTGCGTTATGACGAGCACTGAGCCCACACTGGTGGCGGTGGAGAACCTGACCCTTCGGCGGGGGAGTTTTTGTTTGGACAGCGTCAGCCTGACCCTTGATCCCCATGAAATCTTAGCCATTATCGGGAAAACTGGAGCGGGAAAGACTCTGCTCCTGGAGGCCATCGCCGGGTTTTTAAATCCGGATGGCGGGCAGGTGTGCTACCATGGGGTGCCCGTACAGGCGGTTCCCCTTCACCGGCGAAATATCGGTTATTTGTATCAGGATTATAATTTGTTCCCCCACCTTACCGCTGGGGAGAATATTGGATACGGCCTTAAGCTGCGGCGGCTGCCCAGAAATGAAATACGCACCCAGGTGGCGGAGATGGCAGCACATTTTGGAATAACCGCAATCCTTGGGCAATACCCCGGGACCCTCAGCGGTGGGGAGCAGCAGCGGGTTGCCCTGGCCCGGGCCCTCATTACCCATCCCGCTCTTTTGCTACTTGACGAGCCCTTTTCAGCACTGGACCCGGTGACCAAGGAGCGTTTTTATGGACTGATGCGGGGCATTCGGGAGGATTTTCATTGCGGGGTGATCTTTGTCACCCACAATTTTAATGAGGCCGAGGAGCTGGCGGACCGTGTGGGTGTGCTGATGGATGGACGGCTCATGGGTATTGTGCCAAGCCAGGCACTGTATACCGCAGACTGGAGCCCGGCAGTTCGGGAATTTCTGGGGATTGTCCCAGGGGAGGAAAAATGACGAAAAAAGAGCTTTATGGTACCCTGAAAAGGGCCTTTGAAAAAGTATTGAAGGACGCAGCCGTGACAGAGGGATCGGTACAGGTGGTGTGCCGGGGGCTGACACCCGAGGAGGCCATCGGAAAAACACAGCGTCAGGACTTCCCCATTATCACCGGGAAGGATGTTATGATCGAGGCGGTTTATAAGGGGTATCGCGGCCAGGCCTTTACCGATGCCCCCAGCCAGTACACCGGGGGTCTGGGGGAAATCCTGGACCTGGATATTGAAAATAACCCCAGGGACCGGGGGGTGTTTATCGCCACGGTTAATGCGGTGATGGCAGCCCTGGGCCGATGCACGGGCACCGTTCATTGCCGGACCGATGGCCCGGAGCAGTGCGCCCTGGAGATGCAGGCTTATCTGAAAGCATCCTACCCGGAGGCCAGACGGATTGCCCTCATTGGCTATCAGCCGGCACTGCTTGAAATGCTGGCCACCAGCGGCTATGCCCTGCGGGTTCTGGATCTCAATCCAGCTAATGTGGGCCAAAGGCGCTATGGGGTAATGGTGGAGGATGGCAGTGTGATGCAGGATGCCGTCACCGCCGACAGCGATTTGATTTTGTGCACTGGCAGTACCCTGTGCAATGGCACCATTGTGGATTATATGGATTTGCCGGTGCCGGTCCTATTCTTTGGCATTACCATTGCTGGCAGCGCCGATCTTTTAGGCGTTAAGCGGGTGTGCTTTGCAGAGGATTTAAAAAACAGCAGTGGCCGATAAATCGGGGCTACTGCTGTTTTTTTCTGCCATGCCTTTTGACGATAAACGTCTATTACATATAAGTATTTTACATTTGGGAAGTCTTGGGACATACTAGAGCTATAAAAGAAAATCCCATAGAGGAGAATATACATGGAACTCAAACTATTTTTAGACGCTCTGGATGCCGGAGAAGAGGTGGTCACCGGATCACCCCTGCAGCAGTGTATGGATGCCCAGGCCCAGGAGGCCCTTCGGATTACCACGGAAATCAATTCCCGATACCACACACCGGAGGTTTTGGCCGAGCTGTTTTCAGAGCTGACGGGGAAGCCGACACCCAAGGGCTTCGGTCTCTTTCCCCCTTTTTATACGGATTGTGGTAAAAACATTCACCTGGGTGAGAACGTGTTTATCAATTCCGGGTGTGCCTTCCAGGATCAGGGGGGAATTACCATTGGAGAGGGCTCTCTCGTTGGGCATCAGGTGGTGCTGGCTACCCTGAATCACCATCAGGACCCCAGCCGGCGTGGCCATCTGCTGCCCCAGCCCATCAAAATCGGCCGAAAGGTTTGGATCGGTGCCCATGCCACCATCTGCCCGGGGGTTACCATCGGAGACGGTGCCATCGTGGCGGCAGGGGCTGTGGTGACGGCAGACGTGGCACCCAATACGGTGGTGGGTGGTGTTCCGGCTAAGTGGATTAAGGATATAAAATAAGAAATACGAAAAAAGCATATCTTTAGATAAATGATAGGTATTTTCGTATTTCTTAGCTTTGTTTTATACTGTAGGTGTTCCAGGCATTGTGCCCGGGGCACCTGCTTTTTTTACGCGTAAGCTAACAGAAGTATGGAAGTGGATAGAGCAAGGTCCGTTAAAAGCTTGCTTTTAAAAGGGACTTGGTGTATTCACTTTCACACGGCGCAGCCATGAACGAGTGCAGGTGCGAAGCACCGGAACGAGTTATACTTTCCTCAAATACGCATCAATGGCCCCAGCCGCTTCCTTCCCGGCCCCCATGGCCAGGATCACGGTGGCGGCACCGGAGACGGCGTCTCCGCCGGCGAAGATGCCTTCCCGGCTGGTTTGACCTGTGCCGTCTTCGGCCACGATGCACTGCCAGCGGTTGGTGTCTAAGCCAGCGGTGGTGCTGGAGATTAAGGGGTTGGGGGAGGTCCCCAGGCTCATGATGACGGTGTCCACGTCGATGTCGTACTCACTGCCGGGGATTTCCACTGGGCGGCGTCTGCCGGAGTTATCGGGTTCACCGAGCTCCATTTTGACACAGCGCAGGCCGGTGACCCAGCCGTCCTCGCCTACAAGGATTTCCTTGGGGTTGGTGAGGAGGTGGAACTGGATGCCTTCTTCCTTGGCATGGTGGACTTCTTCTACTCTTGCGGGAAGCTCGACTTCACTTCTTCGGTAGACAATGTATGTGTCGGCGCCTAATCGCAGGGCGGTTCGGGCGGCGTCCATGGCGACGTTGCCCCCGCCGACGACGGCGACCTTGTGGCCTCTGTGGATGGGGGTGTCGTAGTCTTTAAAGGCCTTCATGAGGTTGTTCCGGGTGAGGTATTCATTGGCGGAGAAGACACCGTTGGCCTGTTCCCCGGGGATGCCCATAAATTTAGGGAGTCCGGCACCGGAGCCGATAAAGACGGCATCGAAGCCTTCGTCGTTCATGAGCTCGTCAATGGTGGTGGCTTTGCCGATGACGACGTCGGTTTCGATTTTGACACCGAGCTTTTTGACGTTTTCCACTTCTTTGGCCACAACGGCTTCTTTGGGCAGGCGGAATTCTGGGATGCCGTAGACTAAGACGCCTCCGGCTTCATGCAGCGCTTCGAAGATGGTGACGGTGTAGCCCATTTTGGCGAGGTCTCCGGCACAGGTGAGTCCGGCGGGGCCGCTTCCGATGACGGCGATTTTTTTGTCCTTGGGTTCAGCGGTGACTGTGGGGACGATATGATGGGCCATGGCCCAGTCGGCGACAAAGCGTTCGAGCTTACCGATGGAGACGGGCTCGCCTTTAATGCCGAGGATACACTGACCTTCACATTGGCTTTCCTGGGGACAGACCCGGCCGCAGACGGCGGGAAGGGCGGAGGCTTCAGCGATGGTTTTAGCGGCTTCTTCAAAGTTCCGTTCGGCAACGTGCCCTACAAACCGGGGGATGTCAATGGAGACGGGACAGCCGGAGACGCATTTAGGCTTTTTACAGTTTAAACAGCGTTCGGCTTCGGAGACGGCTTCTTCTTCGTTATAGCCATAGCAGACTTCTTCGAAGTTGGTGGCTCTGATTCTGGGGTCTTGTTCTCTTACAGGGACTTTTTCCATTCTTTTTGCCATTATGCTTCACCCCTTTCAAGCGGTTTCAATCCGCCTTCAGCGGATTGCTCCGGGTCAATCCTTTCGTTTGCCCCTCGAGCGACGGTCGCCCCTGCTCCCGTCTTACAATGTTCGCACCCGCCGTGGTGGGTGTCGCCTTCTTCTAATTCTAAGAGCTTTCGTCCTTCTTCGTTTTTATACAGGGTCTGACGGCGCATGGCCTGGTCGAAGTCTACTAAGTGGCCGTCAAATTCAGGACCGTCTACACAGGCAAATTTGACTTCGTCTCCCACGGTGAGGCGGCAGGCGCCGCACATGCCGGTGCCGTCCACCATGATGGGGTTCATGGAGACGATGGTGGGAATGCCCAGCTTCTTGGTGAGCAGGCAGACGAATTTCATCATGATCATGGGGCCGATGGCGACGCACACATCGTAGGCATGGCCTTGGGCAACTAAATCCTCAATGACTTTGGTAACCATACCGTGACGGCCATAGGAGCCATCATCGGTGGTGATGTAGAGATTACCGGCGACGGCTTCCATTTCCTTTTCCAGGATGAGCAGGTCTTTATTCTTAGACCCGACGATGACATCCACGGGGATGCCCTGTTCGTGCATCCATTTCACCTGGGGGTAGACCGGGGCGGCACCTACGCCGCCGGCGACAAAGAGGATTTTCTTGGACTTTAAGGTGTCGAGATCTTCTTCAATTAATTCGGAAGCGCAGCCCAGGGGTCCGATGAAGTCTAAGAAGGCATCGCCTTCTTTTAACGCAGCCATGCGGATGGTGGAGGCCCCCACCTCCTGGAATACGATGGTGACGGTGCCGGCTTCCCGGTTATAGTCACAGATGGTTAGGGGGATGCGTTCTCCCCTTTCGTCCATGCGGACGATGATGAATTGTCCGGGTTCACAATGCTTGGCCACCCGGGGGGCAAGGACGTCCATCAGGACGATGTTGTCTGCCAGGTGCTTGGCTCCTACGATTTTGTACATAGTTCCTCCTCTAATTTCGCCCTGTTGTAGGGTCTTGATTAAACCAGTAGCGCACCAGACTCTTTATGGTCCGGCGTTCAATGCGTTGTCTGTGGGTCAGGTATTCCAAATGGGCGATGGTTTCACCAACGGCAAACCACTTTTGGCCCACGGGGAATTCCGGCCACTTCTTCCCCCGCATGGACCAGGTCATCCGGGAGGCAATCTCATAGGCGGTAAGCCCTGGATTAGTCTGGACCACGGTCAGGGTCTCCTGGAGGCGATGCCCATGGTGTTCCTCCAGCTGACGGACGCGGGTGAGAAGGTCCAGCATATTGTTGCGGTGGGCCGGAAGGGGGAGAAGCACCGGATATTCCACAATTTTTTTCAGGCTTTCCAGATAATTTGCCAGGGAATCCTGAACCCCTGGCCAAATGGTGATGTTGGGGGTGATATCGAAAAGGACATGATCCCCGAGGAATAAGGTGCTCGCCTTGGGAAGATACAAACAGGTGTGCCCGGGGGTATGCCCCGGGGTGGTAATGGCTTTAAACTCCTGGCCGGCAAAGTTTAAAATATCCCCATCCATGACAGGGTGGGCATCAAAGGTGGATTCGGCCATGTAGATGATGGCGTGGTTATTGGAGGATTGCAGGTCCAGCTCGGCCTGGGGAAAGCCCTCCCGGAAAAACACCTTTGAAAGATAATCAAACCCTGCACCGGAGCGCATATCCTTAAAAATAGCGTGGTCCGTGGGATTCATGTAGATGGTACAGCCCTTTTCTGCCAGCTTAACGGCCAGGCCGGTGTGGTCCCCGTGGAGATGGGTTAAAAACAAATCCGTTTTGGTCAGATCAATGGATAACTCCGAAAGCCCCTCCATCAGGGCGGTTAAGCACTCCGGCCGATTAAACCCTGTATCGATGATCAGGGGGCGGTCAGCCTCTGGAAAAACGTAGGCGTTGAGTACCTTTAGGGGACTATTGGGCAGGGGAACGTCGATTTTATAAATGGATGGATTGGTATGGACTTGAGTAAGCATGGGAATAACCTCCTTAGATAATGGCGAATCGGTTCTGACGCCGGGGAATGGGTTTAGCGGGCCATTTTTTCGGATAGCCCAGGGAAACCATGGCGGCGAGCTCTCCCATTTCCGGGGCGAACTCCTCACCCAGGACAGCACCGTATGGGGTTTGCCCCGGGGCAGTCAGCCAGCAGGAGCCAATCCCCAGGGATCGGGCGGCGAGAAGGGCGTTTTCGATGGAGGCGGCCACGCCCTGGAGGGCCGTCTTTTCACAGGGGGTGCTGCCGCCCTGCATAAAAACCAGCAGGATGACAGGGGCTCCGCCAAGGGTGCGGATGAACTGCCGGGTTTCTGCCAGCACCTCAGGATGGCGCTGGAAGCGGGCGGCGAGGGTTTCGGATAATGCGCTGTCTACCTCGGCCATCAATTGGAGGAGTCGCTGCCGTTTGGCATCGCTCTGAACCGCAAGATAGTACCAGGGCTGAAGATTATCCCCAGAGGGAGCCATGGCCGCCGCATCCAATACTGCTTGTAAATCCGGACTGGAAATGGGGCGGTCGGTATATTGGCGAATACTCCGCCGGGCGTGGATACATTCGAGGGTGTGCATAGAAAACTCCTTAATTTAATCACGATTATATGGTTACCATTCTGGGGCAAGCCCGGGGAAAAGGGAAGTGTCAAATCCATTTTTATGTCCAGTTTATGACATTTGCGAAGCAATGTCCAGGATTAAGACGAAGGAAGGGCATGAGCGGACAATAGCGGGGCAATGTCCAGTTTGGTACACGTCTAAGCCTTTGTCTCTTCCGCTTAGGAAAAGAGGGGTTTATACTTCTTCCTATCAGCAGGGTGTGTCTGTACGCACTGCTCTGTAAACCAATTCAGAGAGGAGTTTTATTAGAATGAGTATTCGATTAACCGAAGATCAAGCTGAACTAAAGGCCTTGATTGGGTCCTTTATGGAAAATGAGGTCAAGCCCCAATTACGGGAGCTGGACGAAAAGGGGGATTTCCCGGTGGCGCTGTATAAAAAGGCCTTTGACCTGGGCTTCCACTGCCTGGCCATTCCTGAGGAATACGGCGGAAGTGGCTGTGATCACACCACCATGGGGATTTTACTGGAAGAAATTGGCCACACGGACCCGGGATTCGCCATTACCATTTTATGTACGGCCCTTGCCCTGGAATGTGTACTCATTGGGGGGAATGAAGCCCAGAAAAAGAAGGTCTGTGACATCATCGTTCCCGGTGGCTTTGGCTCCTTCTGCTTAACGGAGCCGGGCAATGGCTCAGATTCCGTGGCCATGCGCACCACCTACCGCAGAGATGGGGACAGCTTTGTGTTAAATGGTTCAAAGTGCTTTGTCACCAATGGACAGGAAGCTGGTGTGTTCATTGTCTTTGCTACCAAGGATCGTTCCCTGGGTGCCAAGGGGATTTCTGCCTTTATTGTGGAACCGGGAACACCGGGGCTGGCGGTGGGCAAGCATGAGGATAAAATGGGTCTGCGTCTCTCCAATACCACGGATGTTGCCTTGACCGATGTCCGTATTCCGGCAGAAAACCTCCTGGGTGAAGAAGGCAAGGGAATGCGCATCGCCCTGGCGGGTCTGGATCAGGGACGCCTGAACAATGCAGCCATTGCCACGGGAATCTGCCAGGCCGCCCTGGATGCAGCTGTGGATTATGCCAAGCAGCGGGAATCCTTTGGGGTGCCCATCATCCGCCATCAGGCCATCCAGATGATGTTGGCGGATATGGCAATCCAGACCGAAGCCGCCAGACTTCTGGTTTACAACGGGATGCAGGCCCTGGATGCTGGTCAGAGGGTTAGCAAGGAAGCCTCCATGGCTAAGACCTTCTGCGGGGACTCTGCGGTGAAGGTCGCCACCGATGCCGTGCAGGTCTTGGGTGGCTATGGCTACAGCAAGGAATATCCGGTGGAAAAAATGATGCGGGATTCTAAAATATTCCAAATCTTTGAAGGCACCAACCAGATCCAGCGAGTGGTCATCGCCCGGACCTTGGAAAAAGAATAAAAAGAGTGTGCGGCGCCTGGCGCAGCAAAGGAGGCAGATATGGATTTTAAAGGACTATTGTATGAAAAACGCGGGCGGATTGGGATTATTTCCTTCCATCGCCCGGAAGTACTCAATGCCATGAATACGGATACCGTCATCGAAATGAAAAAGGTCTTTGACCTGATGGAGGAGGACCCCGATATTCGATGCGTCATTCTGACCGGGGAAGGGTCCCGGGCCTTCTGCGCCGGCGGGGATATCCACGAAGAGGCAGAAAAGGATGTGTTGGCCGCCTATGAGTTTGTCAGAAACGGCGGGGAGCTTTTAGAAAAGATGGAGCGTTTTAAAGCGCCCATCATCGCAGCCATTAATGGCTACTGCTTAGGCGGCGGCGTGGAATTTGCCATTGCCTGTGATCTGCGCATTGCAGCGGACAATGCGCTGATGGGCTCCCCGGAAATTACCCTGGGGGTTTATCCCGGATGGGGCGGGACCCAGCGCCTGCCCCGGCTCATCGGGATGTCCAAGGCTCGGCTGATGATGTACACCGGGGATAAATACCATGCCCAGGAAGCCCTGGCCATGGGCCTGGTGGACCAGGTGGTGCCGGCAGAATCCCTGATGGAATCAGCCATGGCCCTTGCTGAGAAGATTGCATCCCGGGCCCCCCTGGCTATTCGCTACATCAAAACCTCGGTTTACGATGGGATGCAGTGTGATTTGCAGCGGGCCCTTCAGATGGAAGCTGCCCTGTTCGCCCATCTGTACGCCACCCAGGATACCAAGGAGGCCTATGCCGCCTATCTTGAAAAACGGGAACCCAAGGATTTTATTGGGCGTTAGGCGGTACACCATATTATTGAAAGAGAGCAGTCGATGAGTAATAAAGAAGTTGAACTGAATCGGGATGCTGACGGCTTGGTCCGGGAAGAAACCCAGGGAGGGATTTACATCAAGCCCAAGTACACCCCCGAGGATTTAAAGGACAATGATTATGCCCGGGATATTGGGGACCCGGGTGTCTATCCCTTCACCCGGGGGATTTATCCCAAAATGTTTCGGGACCGGTTATGGCTCAAGGCTTTTTTGGTCAGCTACGATACCCCGGAATCCACCAATGCCGCCTTTAAATCCTATATTGAAAATGGCCTGAACGATCTGCGTCTGACCTGTGATCTTCCCACCCAAAATGGCTTTGATCCCGATCATCCCCTGGCGCTGTCCTCCATGTTCTGCGGGGGGATCTGCTCCTACGCCATTAATACCTACGAGATTATGTTAGAGGGCCTTCCCTTGGAAAACACCGTTTACGAGGGCGGCTTTATGAATGTGCTGGACGCCATTTATTTCCACGGGCTGTTGGTCGCCATGATTGAAAACCGGGGAGGGGATATCAGCAAGCTCTTGGGCACCGATATTGCTGATCCCATTCGGAGCAAGCTGGTCTACGGGGACCCCTCCTGGCCCACGGAGGTGGAACGCCGGGTCCTCCAGGATCATATTGAATATTGTCTGGAGCATACCCCCAAATGGAAGCCCGTGGTGCCCAACGGCATCGATCCCTGTCAGGCCGGTATGAACGCCGTCCATGAGCTGGGTGAGGTATTGGCTGTAGCCACTGCCGTCCTGGATGACTTTTGTGCCCGGGGTCACAGCATTGATGAATTTGGTCCTATGGTCTTTGCCATGGATGCAGAATCCGATGTGTTTGAAAGCATCGCAAAATTCCGGGCAGCCAGACGGATGTGGGCCCGAATCGCCAAGGAACGCTTCGGAGCAAAGAAGGATTCCACCATGAAGTTAAAAATTGGAATCCGTACCTCGGGCTTATCCCTCCAGGCCCAGAAGCCTTTAAATAATGCGGCCCGGGTCACCCTCCAAACCCTGGCTGGTGTCCTGGGCGGGGTTAATTCCATCGACGCCTGCAGCATTGATGAAGCCATGGGGCTGCCCTCCCACGAAGCACGGATGTTTACCATGGATATGCAGCAAATTTTAGTCCATGAGGCCAATATTCCCTTAACGGCCGATCCCCTGGGGGGCTCCTATTATCTGGAGGCCCTGACGGATCAGCTGGAGGTGGAGGCCAGTGCCTATCTCCATGAAATTGAGAAAAATGGCGGGGTCTTTGCGTGTTTAGAAAGCGGGTGGCTCTACGGCATCATGGAAGAGGACCGTCTGCGCTGCCAGCAGGAAAAGGCCAGCGGCAAGCGGCTGATCGTCGGGAATAATGCCTATGTCGGGGAGGAAGGTGCCGTCAACAAGGCCATTGCCGATTGTGTTTACACGGTTCCCCTGGAGGACGTCCGGAGGGAACGTATTGCTGAGGTAAAGGCCTTCCGGGCATCGAGAGATCCTGAGCAGGTGGCCCAGGCGGTTAAAAGACTCTACGATGATACCAAAAGTGGGGCCAATATATCCCGGGCTGTCATTGACGGCGGTAAGGTGGGTCTCACCATTGGCGAGGTCTGCGGCATCGTTCGACTGGGTTACGGTCTGAGCTATGACTCCGTCAACATGATTGAGACGCCGGACTATATAAAAGGTGCCTTGAAAGAAGCAGGAGTGTGAAGAAAATGCCCAGAAAAATAAGAGTGCTCATCGGTAAGGTGGGCTGCGATATCCACGAACGGGGAGCCCTCACCCTGATAAATGTCCTGCGCAACGCCGGTATGGAGGTGATCTATACCGGCCGCTACCAATCCGAGGAAAACATCGTAAAGGCCGCCATCGCCGAGGATGTGGATGTTATTACCATTTCAGATTTAACCGGGGGCCTGGTGGTTATTTCCAAAAAGATTATGGAAGCCATGGCGCAACTGGAGGTGGATATTCCGGTGATGTGCGGCGGACTGATGACCGAGGAGGATAAGACACAGATGGCCACCATGGGGATTCGTGCCTGTATGGGAACGGACAGTGCCGTGGATGATTGTGTGGCTAAGGTCTTTGAGGTGGTTGGTGTGCAACCCGAGGATTACTAAGGGGAGGTGAAGGTTGTGGGGCGGTATGCCATTCCAGAGCTGATTGCAGGGCTTAAGGCCCGGGATTGGCGGGTACTGGGAAGAGCCATTACCATGGTGGAGAATAATGCCGATGGTAAGGAAGCATTGATGGATTACGCCTGCGCCAATGCCCGGGAGGATGGATTGATTCTGGGAATTACCGGTGCCGGCGGAGCCGGAAAATCAACCCTCATTGATAAGCTGGTTCAGATTTATCTGAAGGAAGAGAAACGGGTGGGTATCCTATCCGTGGACCCCAGCTCCCCCTTTACCGGCGGGGCCCTCCTAGGGGATCGGATTCGCATGGGGGGATGTACCCCCAGTGCAGAAGTGTACATGCGGTCCTTTGCCAGCCGGGGTGCCTACGGGGGGATTTCCCAGGGAGCCAAGGATGCCCTGTATCTGTACAAGGCCTTCGGCTTTGATGTCATCATCATTGAAAGCCTTGGGGTTGGCCAGGCAGAAACGGATATTTCCGCCTTTGCCGATGTGACAGCAGTGGTGCTGGCACCAGGGAATGGTGACGGTATCCAGCTGGCCAAGGCCGGTACCCAGGAGATAGCCGATCTCTACGTCATTAATAAAGGGGATAAGCCCGAAGCCGGTGCCCTCCGCCTCCAGATACTTTCGGCTTTGGAGGCTGTTCCAGAAGATCGCCGCCCGGCAGTGGTGACAGCCTCAGCCACCGGAAATCAGGGAATCGACACCCTGGTGGAGGGGATTGACTCGGCGGCAAAAAAGTTTGGACATCTTAGGAAAATGAAAAGAAGGGCTCGGATCGAAAATGAAATTTATACCAGTGTGCTCCGGCACCTGGAGGAACCCATTAAAAAAAGGACACGGGTCCTTTTGACCGATGTCCTGGAAGGGAAGTGCACACCCCACGGGGCGGCAGCCCTTTTAGCTGCAAAAATAAAAATTGAGGATTAATCCTCCTCAGTATCCTCTGGGTAGAGGGGGATAAAGTCCTTAATACACTGGGGCATACAGCCCAGGGTCAGCTCGGCCTGACGTTCCGGAGTACCCGGGGCGCCGTTGAGCAGCCACTGCATAAAGGTAGAGGAGCCCCCGGCGGCATTGAAATGGAGGGCGTATTCCACCTCTTCGGTGAGAAACTCCTCCCCGTGATGGGTCTTGATGAAATTTCTGTAGTAGCGATAGTTTTGGGAATACAGGGCATCGGAAAGGGAGTTTTGCCCATCCAGCTTACAGGCATCCTTTAGAAAATCGCTGATTTTCTGGGCTTCCTGGTGCAGGTTTACCAAGTAAGCATAATAGCCCTTGGTGTTGACCAGCTTAGCCTCACCCGCTAGGGTCCGCAGATAAATCCAGTAAATTAAATCGTTCTTATCCTGGAAATGATTATAAAAGGTCTGTCTGCCGGTACCGGCCCGGGTGACAATATCCGTTATGGTGATTTTACGCAGTGGTTTTTCTTTATCCAGCTCGATGAGTGCATTCGCCAGTAGGCGTTTGACATTAATAGCCATAATCAACCTCCGTTTATTGAAAGCAGAGCAGTTTCAACAATGCTGCCGTTTACTTATTTTTTATCATATCATAATTCAAATGAAATGTGTAGGGTCAAATATTCTGAGAAAAAATATTGAAGAGGAGAAATCAATATGAAAGTAGCAGTTTTTGGAGCAGGAACCATGGGAATCGGCATTGCCCAGCTCTTTGCCGCCTATGGCAATACCACCTTAATTTACGCCAGCAGCCTGGCCTCCGCAACACGGCATCGGGATAATCTGGCGGCTAAGCTTACCAAGCGGGTGGAACGGGGTAAGATGACTGAGGCGGATCGGCAGAGCATCCTGGACCATATTAAGGTGGTGGAAAAAAGTGAAGCTGCCGATGCGGATTTGATCATTGAGACCGTAAAAGAGGAAATGGGCATTAAACGGGAGCTGCTTTTCGAGTTAGACGGGATGTGCAAGCCGGAAACCGTCTTTGCCACCAATACCTCTGCCCTGTCCATTACGGAGATGAGCCAGGGGCTTAAGCATCCCCTCATCGGTATGCACTTTTTCTTTCCGGTTCCCGCCATGCGCTGTATCGAGGTGATCCGTGGGGTGGCAACGCCCCAGGAAACCGTGGATTATATAAGAGACGTCTCCCAATCCCTGGGAAAGGAAATGGTGGAGGTGTCCGAGTCCCCAGGCTTTGTGGTCAATCGCCTTATTGTGCCCTTCCAGAATGAAGCCATCGGTTTGGTGGAAAGCGGCGTGGCCTCGGTGGAGGATATCGATCGGGCCATGATGCTGGCTCTCAACCATCCCATTGGTCCCTTAATGCTGGCGGATGCATCGGGGCTGGATGTGGTACTGGCCATTATGGAAACCCTGTACAGGGAAACCGGAGACCCCAAATACCGCCCGGCACTGCTGCTGCGGAAAATGGTACGAAGCGGGAACCTGGGCAAAAAAACGGGAAAGGGCTTCTACGATTATACCAAATCTTAAATGGACAATTTAAAGGAATCATCCACAAATTGATAAGGGATGCTTGGTATCCATTTCAAGACAAAAAAATGGGAGAATCCACTTCGGGGCATCCACCGGCCCTTGTATATTTACTAATGGTGGACGGACGGTATAATGAAATCAAATACAGGACAGGGCAGTGTGCCCGTCCAGTGATATGAGAGAGGAGTATTGGTTATGTATGAAAATACCTGTTTAAAGGGGCTGCGGGTCCTGGATGTAACAAAGTATCTCGCAGGGCCAACCACTTGCCAGATCCTAAGCGATATGGGGGCCGAGGTCTGGAAAATCGAACGGATTGGCACCGGGGATGATGGCCGGGCCTTCGCTCCCTTTATCGATGGGGAGTCGGGCTGGTACCACGCCTTTAATCGGAATAAGCACAGCATCACCCTGAATTACACCAAGCCCGAGGGCCTTGAATTATTCTATGAATTGGTGAAGGAATGTGATGTGCTCATTGAAAACAGTGCAGCAGGGGTAATGCAGAAATATAAGATTGACTACGATACGGTGGTGAAGATCAACCCCTCCATTGTCTATGGCTCCATCTCCGGCTATGGCCAGAAGGACAGCCCCTACGTTAATTATCCGGCACTGGATGGCTGTGCCCAGGCCTTTGGCGGACTCATCTCCATGAATGGCCAGCAGGATCAGCCCGGGGGAAAGGTTGGCCCGGGTGCTGTGGATGAGATTGCCGGGTACATGTGTGCCATTGGTGTGCTGGGCGCATTGGTGGAACGGGGCATCTCCGGCAAGGGCCAGCATGTGGATGTGGCCATGGCGGATGCCTGTCTGAATTTCAACGAAAACGCCGTAACCTATGCCTCCTTCACCGGAGAAAACATGCCCCGGTGCGGCAATGGCCATATCGCCCTGGGAATGACAGGGTGCTACGATACCTTAGAGGGGAAGAGTACCTTCTACATGAACATTCCCTCAGACAAATTTGCCTATCAGATGCTAGACATTATCGGTCATCCGGAACTGAAAGAGAACAAGGCCAAAGACAATGCCTCCCGACGGGAAAATTGGAAACTTCTGGATGAGTTGATTAATGAATATACTTCCCAGTTCTCCCGGGATGAAATCATCGCAAAGCTTCGGGAAATGCGGGTCCCCTGTGCACCGGTCAACACCATTATGGATTGCATGGCGGATGAACACTTTAAACAACGGGGCTCCATTGCAGAGCTCACCCATCCCAGAATTGGGAAATACGCCGTAACCATGACCCCCTTCAAGTTTTCCAGAACCCCCTTCAGAGAGCCCGTTCCGGCAGAGGATATCGGCCAGAGCAACGCACTGGTATACCAGGGGGTTCTGAAGAAAACCGATGCCGAATTGGAATCACTGAAGGCCCAGGGCGTCATTTAGCCAGGGCCATTAAACCGGTAGTAAAAAAATTTACATAAAAAACAAAAAAGGAGTAATACTATGGTGGAATTTGAAAGAATCAGCGAGGAAGAATTATACAACCTGCGAATGAAATTGCGTAAGATTGTAGAAGAAGAGCTGGAACCCTTAGGGGATGAAATGGATAAAACCAATGTTTATCCTGAAAAGATGTGGGAAATTGGGAAGAAGTATGACCTCTTCCGCATGACCATGCCCAAGGAATACGGCGGCATGGGCCTGGGTAAGGAACAATGGTTTACCCTTTTAGAAGAATTTGGCCGGGGGAACAACGCCTTTAGAATGTTCTTCCACATTGCCAATGGCATGGGCTGGGAAATCATGTACGATCACGGCTGTGATGAGCTGAAACAGGAATGGCTGCCTAAGCTGGCCACCGGGGATAAATTCATCGCCTTTGCCCTTACTGAAGAAGGCTGCGGCACCGGTGCGGATATTCAGTCCACTGGTGTTAAAAAGGGTGACAAATGGGTCCTCAATGGTAAAAAGACCCTCATCTCCTTTACCGATGTCTGTGATGCCATCAATATCGTGGTCATCACCGATGACAGCAAGCGTCAATCCGGCGGAGCCCACACCACCTTTATGGTACCGGTGAACACCCCCGGCCTGCGCATGGAAAATATGCCCCATATGATGGGCTGCCGTGGTGTCGGCCATGCCTATGTCTACATGGAAAATCTGGAAATTGATGATAAATACCGTATGGGGCCAGTGGGCGAAGGCTTATCCGTCGCTGTTAATTCCCTGGCTATTTCAAGAGGTTCCATGGCCGTGTGTATGCTCGGGATCAGCCAGCGTCTCCTGGAGCTCAGCATCAAGCGGGCCAACGAACGGGTGACCTTCGGTAAGCCCTTAATTAAACGTCAGGCGATTCAGTCCCTCATTGCCGATATGGCTACGGACATCCATGCCCTGCGTCTCATGGTCCATGACTGCGGCTACAAGTTTGACAATGATTTGGGGGATTTAGATGAAATCACCTCCATGTGTAAGCTCTTTGCCACCAAGGTATCCAAGGAATGCACTGACAGTGCCCTGGAAATCTTCGGCGGTATCGGCTACTTCGAGGATAACCCCTACGGCCCCGTGGAACGGCTGTACCGTGACTGCCGAGCGCTGTGGTTAGAAGAAGGACCTCCGACCATCCAGCGACTCAATGTACTCCGTGCAGTCAATGAAAAGGGCGGGGAATTCAGAATCAATAACTATTTCTAGGATTCAGAAAGCGATCGAACATGGAAGAATATTTTTTGACAGAAGAGCAAAAGGACCTGCGGGCCCTCATTAAAGACTTCATGGTGGGAGAGGTGAAGCCCCATATCCAGGAGGTGGATGAAAGCGGTGAGTTTCCCGTTGAAATCTATAAAAAAGCCTTTGATTTAGGCTTTCACACCCTCCACTTCCCCGAAGAGTACGGCGGTGGCGGACTGGATTTCTCCACCATGGGCGTACTCCTGGAAGAAATGGGCTATACCGAATCGGGCTTTGCCCTGACCATGTTAGCCATTGGCACACCCATTGAATGTGTGATGCACGCGGGTAGCCCTGAGCAGAAAAAACGGGTGGACCAGCTCATCCAAAACGGCGGCTTTGCCGCACTCTGCCTGACCGAGCCCAGCTGCGGCTCAGACTCTGCCGCCCTGCGTTCTACCTATGTAGAAGAGGGTGAAGAATACGTGATTAACGGGGCAAAGACCTTTGTAACCAATGCCCAGGAATCCGAATTCTTTGTGGTTTTAGCAACCAAGGATAAATCCCTCCGCTCCAAGGGCATCTCTGCCTTTATGGTGGAAAAGGGAACCCCCGGGTTAATCGTGGGTAAGCATGAAAATAAGATGGGCCTGCGCTGGTCCAATACCTGTGATGTGGTCTTAGAGGATTGCCGGGTGCCCAAGAGCGCACTCATTGGTGAAGAGGGCAAGGGACTGCGCACCGCTTTGGGCGCTTTGGACCCTGGCCGTCTGTACAATGCCGCCATCTCTACAGGGATTTGCCAGGCCGCTCTGGATGAAGCCGTGGCCTACGCCAAGGTGCGGACCTCCTTCGGGAAGCCCATCATCGAGCATCAGATGATCCAGGCGAAGCTGGCCGATATGGCCATGCGCACCGAAGCTTCAAGACAGCTGGTCCGTCTGGGAATGGCGAAGCTGGATGCCGGCCTGCCGGCCACCAAGGAAGCCTCCATGGCCAAGGCCTATTGTTCGGACTCAGCGGTGTATGTGGCCACTGAAGCGGTTCAGGTTCTTGGGGGTTATGGCTTCTCCAAGGAATATCCGGTGGAAAAGCTCATGCGGGACTCCAAGATTTTCCAGATTTTCGAAGGAACCAACGAAATCCAACGCATGGTCATTGCCCGGGAATTAGCAAAGGCCTAAGGGCATCATTTAAAGTATTTAAAGCAAGGGAGGTGAAAGGATGAGGACCAGGGAGCACAAACGGGTTTACAGCAGGGAATGTACCATCAGTCATTCACCAGGCTACCGGACCCAGGAGCCCATTTTTTACCGCTGCTCAGTCTGCGGTACGGTGGTCGTCCGTATTTCGCCATTGGACGTGGCATCCACGGATTCCCAGGGAGGCGGTCACTGCTGTGATCAACCCATGGAGCGCCTTGAGATTTGTCCGGACACCTCCCCAGATGCGGCCCACGGGATGCGGTTTTGTATCTTTGGGGGCTTTGCCAATAACACCATCCGCATTGAGGTGGATGGCGGAAACCATCCCATGGGTGAGGACCACTGTATCGAGTGGATTTACCTGCGGACCTTCCAGGGCGGACAGATGAAGGTGCTTCCCAAAAAGAAGGATTCCGCAGCGCTGTTTGCCATGGCCGAGGAGGATGCCTATGCCTTTTGCGACCGGGAAATCTGCCGCATGGGCTGGGAAACCTGCCATTTTCAGTGCAAACGTGGGCATATCGCCTATGCCTACTGCAATGTCCATGGGCTTAAGCGTTTAGAATTTTGAGTGTGTGTAATAAATAAAATACAGGATGGAGGAGCGTAATATGCAGAAGAATGTATTCAAAGGTTTGAAAATTCTTGATCATACTGCTTACCTGTTGGGGGGCTATGCCTCACAGGTCTTTGCGGATTTAGGGGCAGAGGTCATCAAGATTGAAAACCCACGGTCCGGGGGAGATCCC
Organism: Christensenella sp.; assembly: GCF_034927525.1. Taxonomy (NCBI): domain Bacteria; kingdom Bacillati; phylum Bacillota; class Clostridia; order Christensenellales; family Christensenellaceae; genus Christensenella; species Christensenella sp. The sequence continues at coordinate 17,690 of NZ_JAYFPU010000085.1, read as the reverse complement.
GGAAGAACCCTGGCTCCCTTTATTAACGGTGTCAGCTATTATCATTCTGCACTGGACCGCAACAAGAAAAGCGTCACCATCAACATGAAGAGTGAAAAGGGAAAGGCCGCCTATATGCGGCTTCTTAAGGAAGCGGATATCGTCATGGAAAACTTCCGCCCCGGGGTTATGAAGCGTCTGGGCATCGACTACGAGGTGGAAAAACAGATCAAGCCGGATATCATCCATTGCTCTATTTCGGCCTTTGGCCAGGATGATCCGAGAAGCCTCCAGGCCTTTCATGACATGAACTTTGCCGCGCTGTGCGGTTATATGTACTTAAACGGACCCCGTCACAGTGCCCTGCACATGGCGGATATGTCCAGTGCCATGGTGGCGGTACAGGATATGATGGCGGCACTGCTGGAACGCAATGCCACCGGTGAAGGCGCATTCTGTGACGTAGCCATGTTCGATTCCTTAGTGTGGTTTAATGCCAAGCTGGATTCCAGATATCAGTTTAACAACAACCACTTCACCCCCAATGAGCTTACCTTTAAGAACCTGGGCACCTCCATTTGGGAGCTGAAGGATGGCGGACATGTGGTGCTGTGCTTAAGCGAGAACAAATTCTGGAATAACTTCATTGAGCTGACCGGCTTGGAAGAGCTGGGTCCCCATATGTTTGCCCGGGAAGAGGACGTACCGGAGCTCTTTGAAAAAGTAAGAAATATCTTCCTGGGAAAAACCATGGAAGAAGCCAAGGAATGGATCGGAGATCGGGATATCTGCGCCACCTTTGTCAATGACAAGGCCCAGGCCATTGAGTATATCACGAATTCCGGAACTGGTCTTATGGAATACTGTGATTTCCCCTTAACCGGGAAAACCATCCAGACCCGGATTCCCCACAACATTACATCGGTGGATACCGTGCCCCTGAGCCAGGCATCCGCTCCCCCGGAGCTGGGTGAAAATAATGTTGAAGTATTTAAGAGCGTTGGGTATTCCATGGACGAGATTAATGAGATGGCCGAAGAAGGCGCCATTGGTCCAATTGCATAGTGCCAAAGGAGACACACCATGAAAAAGAAAGTTGAAAAAACCCGTTTCACCCTTATTCACATGGCAGATTTTGACGCATACAAGGACGAACACGTCACCCTTACCCCAGAAGAAGAAAAAATCAATAAAGAAAAAAGAATCGTATGGCCCCTGAACTGCTACGCCATTTTAATCCAGCATCCTGAGCTGGGTAATGTGCTGGTGGATACCGGCATCGATGTGGGCTGGGCTGCCCGCTGGCCCAAGGCCTTAGCCGATGGTTACCCCATTAGCCAGATCTTTGATCTCCGGGATAAGCTGGCAGAAATGGACATGACCATTGACGATATCGACATGATCATCATCTCCCATCTCCATTTTGACCACTCCGGGAATATCCGCTTATTCCGGGATACCAAGGCCGGTAAAAACATTGTTGTCCAGGATGCAGAGCTGCGCAACGCCTTCTATCGGGCCAATCTCCAGGATGTTGGGGAAAACCAGTATCTCATGGGCTATGTCCGGGGCGAATTTGACGGTCTGGACGGTATCAACTGGAAGCCTGTGGAAGGGGATGTCAAGCTGGCAGACGATTTGGAATTAATCCTCTTAGCCGGACATACCCCGGGAACCATGGGGGTGGTTGTGCGCACCGAGGAAACCGGAACCGTGGTATTCCCCTCAGATGCCATTTATAATCGCTTTAACTATGGCCCGCCCATTTCCCGTCCGGGGATGTGCACCAATCCCAAGGAATACGACGGCAATGTTGAAAAATGCCGTAAAATCGCTGAGGATGAAGGCGGACAGGTTTTTTTCAGTCACGATGTCACCACTTTTAAAACCTATAAGACCTCGCCGGAATGGTATGATTAAGCCATGACCCGAGGAGCGTATCGTTATGAGTGATTTAAAACCAGATAACCCTAAAAAGTATACCGTTGCCCTGGAGGGGATGCCCGGAAATGGGGACCCCGTTCCAACCCTGAACCTGATTTTCGCCACCCTGTGCTTTTGTTTTTGGGCCAATGCCATCGGGCTGCTGGGCGAAGGGGCCACCCTGGCCATTGGGGTACTCCAGGTTGCTGTTTTTGTAGGCTATACCATTGGAGCCATCCTCCTGTTTAACCGGGGCAATGCCTTTGGCGGAAATGTGTTTTTAGTTTTCGCTACCTTCTTTGGAACCATTGGCGGCTTCAGCAATATTATGCTGGCGGTTTCTCAGATGACGGGGATTCCCTTTGACTACAAGGTTTCAGGGATTTGCTTTATCGTATCCGGTCTCTTCTTGCTCTTCGCACTCCCAGGCCTTTTGACTGCTCCAAAGACCGATTTCCTCTGCTTTTTAACCGGAGGCATCGGCGTTCTGGGGTTCGGTTTGACCGGGGCAGAAATCCTGCCCCCAGTCTGGAATATCGTTGCCGCCTGGGCACTTTTCATCGATGGGGTGATTGCCTCCTATTGTGTGGTTGCCTTAATGCTGGGTTTCTGCGGCATTGAGCTGACCCTGGGGACAAAGCCGTTTATATCCCCCAGTGAGCCTGAGGGTGTGGAAGAAGAAGCTGTTAACGCCTAGATAAAGGCATTCAGATTAATTTTAAGGAGAAAACACAATGTCAAAAAAAATCAATACCATTGCCATTATTGGTGCGGGTACCATGGGCATGGGGATCGCAACCCATTTTTCCATCTACGGCTATACCATCCATTTGTTTGATGCCTTTCCGGAAGCCATTGAAAAGGCAAAGACTCAAATTCCCAGCAATTATAAATCCATGCTGGATTTAGGGGAAATTGATGCAGATCAGGCGAAAAAGGGCGAGGAAAAGGTGCAGTATTTCAGCGATTTAAAGGCTGCGGTCGCTGATGCGGATCTGGTCATTGAAAGTGTTCCGGAAAACAAGGAATTAAAGAAAAAAATCTTCGATGATCTCGATGGTTATTGCCGTGAGGATGCCATTTTGGCCAGCAATACCTCTGGGCTTAAAATCTACGATTTCCTGGAAGTTAAGAATCCTGAACGCCTGGTTATTACCCATTTCTTTGTGCCGGCTTACGTCATGCCCCTGGTGGAAATCGTCCGTGGACCGGAAACCTCGGATGAAACCGTGGCAGCTGTTAAAGCGCTGATGGACGCCACCGGCAAAAGCCCGGCGGTGGTCAACAAGGTTATCCCTGGATTTATTATGAATCGCCTGACCTTCGCCATCTATCGGGAAGGCGCCTATATGGTGGATCAGGGCTGGTGCGCCCCAGAGGATATTGATTCTGCAGTCCGTGCCACCCACGGTTCCCGCTATCCCTTTGAAGGTCCCTTTGAGCTGGTGGACTTCGCCGGGGTGGATACCTATGAAAAAATCTGCGAAAACCTGCTGCCAGAGCTGTGCAATGATTCCTCTGTGCCCAAGAATCTAAAGGATTTATTTGACAAGGGCGATTTAGGGGTTAAATCAGGCAAGGGCTATTTTGATTATGAAGATCCCACAAAATCCCGGGCGGTCCGGGACCGTAAAATCGTTAAAACCATCCAATCCAACCGGAAGATCAAGGATGAGTTTTCAGATTAATTAAAAAATCTATTATTATTACAAACCCTTCTCAATATTAAGCATGGTCCATTTCCCAGGGTGCTTTACACCTGGAAATGGACTGTGTTTTTTTCGTTTTTAGGGGAGGAGCATCCATAGCTGTACATTTCCGGGGTACCGTCAAAAACTGGATAAACGCAGGGGTTTGTCCCTTCCCTTTTGGGGCTCTGGGGCCCATAATGGTATCAATACAGAAAGGTTGTTTGAATTTAACACAGGGTTTTTAGAATGGAGGAGAAAAGCGAAACAGCCCTTTATGTTTAAAATCGGTGGCGGCACGACGGTGTATCTGCAGTGCTTCCCTAAATCCAAATTCGAGAGGAAATATTATGAATTTTCATTTTAACGAAGAAGAACAATCGATTCTAAATATGCTCCATGATTTCAGTGTCAACGAGATCGCACCCATTGCAGCAGAGACGGATGAGGAAGAAAAATTTCCGGAAGGCACCTGGAAGCAGCTGGCAGAAATGGGAATGATGGGTGTTCCCTTTGAAGAACAATATAATGGCTGCGGCCTGAGCTATGTGACCTACATTGGTGTGTGTGAAGAGCTGGCCAAGCATTGTGCCACCACCAGCGTCATGGTGTCCGCGCACACCTCCCTGTGCAGCTGGCCCATTAGCGAATATGGTACAGAAGAGCAGAAGCAGAAATACTTAACCCAGCTGGCATCCGGGGAAGCCCTGGGCGCCTTTGGCCTGACCGAGCCCGGAGCCGGCACCGATTCCGCCATGCAAAAGACCACTGCGGTGGATAAGGGTGACCATTGGGTACTCAACGGTTCTAAGATCTTCATTACCAATGCCGCTTTTGCAGATATTTTCGTGGTCTTTGCCATGACGGATATGGAAAAGGGCAATCGTGGGATTTCCGCTTTCATCGTAGAACGTGACTTTAAAGGCTTTTCAGTGGGCGCCCATGAGAAGAAAATGGGGATTCGCGGGTCCTCCACCTGTGAGCTGATCTTTGAAGACTGCATCGTCCCCAAGGAAAACCTTCTGGGGGAACTCAACAAAGGCTTTAAAATTGCCATGACCACCCTGGACGGCGGACGCATCGGTATTGGTGCCCAGGCCCTGGGGATTGCCCAGGCCGCCATTGATGCCTGTGTCAAGTACACCCAGGAACGGGTACAGTTTGGCAAACGCATCAGCCAGTTCCAGAATACCCAGTTTCAGTTAGCAGATATGCAGGCCCGGGTGGATGCTGCGCGACTCTTAATTTATCGGGCAGCCCAGGCGAAGCAGGATCATGAGCCCTACAGCCATTTGGCCGCCATGGGTAAGCTCTACGCTTCAGAAGCCGCCACCAATGTGGCCAACCGCTGCCTGCAGTTGGTTGGGGGCTACGGCTACACCCGGGAATACCCCTTTGAACGCTACATGCGGGATGCCAAAATTACAGAAATTTACGAAGGCACCAGCGAGGTTCAGCGCATGGTCATTGCCGGCTGGATGGGTGTAAAATAGGCTGACTTCCCTGTGACATCCTGAATCAATTGTTACAAAATTCTCAACAGAAAGGATTTATTATGAATATTTTAGTCTGTGTCAAACAGGTACCGGATACAACGGAAATTAAAATCGACCCGGTTAAAAATACCCTGATTCGTGCTGGGGTTCCCAGCATCCTCAATCCCTTTGATGGCTATGCCTTAGAAGCAGCGGCCCGGATTAAGGATCAGGACCCGGAAACAAAGATTGTGGTGTTATCCATGGGGCCGGATCAGGCCAAGGCAGTTTTAAAGGAATGCCTTGCCATTGCAGCGGATAAAGCCTATTTACTCTCTGACCGTAAGTTTGGGGGGAGTGATACCCTGGCCACCAGCTACATCATCAGCGAATCCGTTAAAAAACTGGAAGAGCTGGAGGGTGCCTTCGATATGATCTTCTGCGGCAAGCAGGCCATCGATGGGGATACCGCCCAGGTTGGCCCGGAAATTGCCGAGCATTTGGGTTTACCCCAGGTGACCTATGCCCTGGAAGCCGCCGTTGCCGATGGCATGCTCAAGGTGAACAAGGAAACCGAAGAGGGCGTTGCGGTCATCGGCGTGGAGCTGCCCTGTGTGGTAACCTACACCAAGCCCGCCTGGGAACCCCGCTATGCCAATATCAAACGCAAGCTGGCGGCCAATCGTGCGGAAATTCCAACATTGACCTCCGAAGATTTACCCACCATCGACTTGGAAAAAGCGGGCTTAAGCGGGTCCCCCACAAAGGTGAAAAAGACCTTTGTCCCCCAGAAGAAAAGCGGTGGCGTAAAAATCCAGGAAGAAACCGTAGAAGAAGCCTCTGCAAAGCTGTTTAAGCTCTTAAGTGATGCGACAATAATTTAGGGAGGAGAAAAACATGGAAGCAAAAACAAAGGACCTGTGGGTCTTTATTGAAACAAACGAAGATGGCAGCCCCAAAAATGTAGGGATTGAGCTCCTTACACCGGGCCGGATGATCGCCGATAAGCAGGGTGGAGAGTTAGTGGCCATCGTCATTGGGAATAATGTGGGCGTAGCCGTAAAGGAAGCCACGGAGCACGATGCAGACCGGATTATTTCTGTGGAAGGGGAGGAATACCAAACCTATTCGACAGATGCCTACACCAAGGCCATTTGCACCCTGGTGGAAAAATACGGCCCCACCAGTATGTTAATCGGTGCGACCAACAATGGCCGTGACCTCGGCCCCCGGGTGAGCTGCCGTTTAAAGACGGGCCTTACCGCAGACTGTACCGCCCTGGATGTGGACGAAGAAACCGGCAATGTAGCCTGGACCCGTCCTGCCTTTGGGGGGAACCTCATGGCTACCATCCAGTGCCCGAACCATCGGCCCCAAATTGGGACCGTACGCCCCGGGGTCTTTAAAAAGAGCATCGCCTCTGAAGGCCATGCTGTGAGCATTCGGGAAAATATCGCCATTGACCCCAGTGAAATCCGGACCAAGGTGTTAGAAGTCCTCCGGGATGTCGAGGGCGGCGATGTTGACCTGGAAGGTGCGGAAATCATCGTATCCGGTGGCCGTGGTGTTGGCGGACCCGAAGGGTTTGATACCATTAAGGCCCTGGCCGATGTCCTGGGTGCTACTGTAGGCGCATCCCGTGCCGCTGTGGATTCCGGATGGATCTCCCACGCCCATCAGGTGGGCCAGACTGGAAAGACCGTTGGGCCGAAGCTTTACATCGCCTGTGGGATTTCCGGAGCCATCCAGCATCTGGCTGGGATGAGCGGCTCGGACTGTGTCGTGGCCATCAATAAGGATGCCGATGCCCCCATTTTCGATGTGGCCGATTATGGTCTTGTGGGGAATTTATTTGAAGTCCTTCCGATCCTGGTTGAAGAAATTAAAAAAGCCAGGGCATAAGCAAGTATAGATTTTTTCCAAAACCCAACTCCTCCGGGTATATAACCTGGCGGGATTTCGAGGCGGGATTGGAGGAACACGGTTCATACCCAGGCAAGGCATGTACCGTTTATCGTCCCATAATCGGGATGATTGCTGTAGTTTAAGCCAAGGTGTACTTTGCTCAGTTTACGCACCTTGGCTTTTTTGGTAAAGTCATTTCATAAGGACAGTATAAAACCGTGAAAGGGAGAGGATTATGGTAAAAGAAGTTGTTTTGGCAGGAGCCTGCCGCACCGCCATTGGAAGCTATGGGGGAACCCTCAAGGATGTGCCGGCAGCTGATCTGGGGGCGATTGTTATTAAGGAAGCCCTTAGACGGGCTGGAATTGCACCGGAGGCTGTGGACGAGGTCCTGATGGGCTGTGTCCTTCAGACCGCCCAGGGTCAGGGCGTTGCCCGACAGGCAGCCATAAAGGCGGGGATTCCCGTGGAAGTTCCCGGAATCACCTTAAATAATATTTGCGGTTCTGGCTTAAAGACGGTCAATATGGCCGCCAATATGATCCTGGCCGGGGATGCGGAAATCGTCGTGGCCGGCGGCATGGAAAATATGTCCGCCGTACCCTATGCCATCCCATCGGCCCGGTGGGGATATCGGATGAACGATGGCAAGCTGGTGGACCCCATGATTAAGGACGCCCTGTGGGATGCCTTTAATGATTACCATATGGGCATTACGGCAGAAAATGTAGCCGAGCGCTGGCATCTGACCCGGGAAATGCAGGATGCCTTTTCCGCATGGAGCCAGCAGAAATGTGAAGCAGCCCAGGCCGCTGGAAAATTTGATGATGAAATTGTTCCGGTTCCAGTGAAGCGGAAACGGGAAAGCATAGAATTTAAAGTCGATGAATTTCCACGGAAGGGCGTTACAGCGGAAAGCCTGGGTAAACTCAAGCCGGCCTTTAAAAAGGATGGGACAGTAACCGCTGGCTCCGCCTCGGGCATCAATGACGGTGCAGCAGCAATCATTGTCATGTCGGCGGACAAAGCCAGAGAATTGGGAGTGAAACCCATGGCTCGCTTTGTGGTAGGGGCATCCGCAGGCTGCGATCCGGCAATCATGGGGGTGGGCCCCGTCTACGCCACTCGGAAGGCTTTTGAAAAATCGGGACTGACCATTGAAGATATGGATTTGGTAGAGGCCAACGAAGCCTTTGCTGCCCAAAGCCTGGCAGTGGGACAAGAGCTGAAAATTCCCAATGAAAAGCTGAATGTCAACGGTGGGGCCATAGCCCTGGGGCATCCGGTTGGATGTTCTGGTGCTCGTATTCTGGTATCACTCCTGTATGAGATGCAAAAACGTCCGGATGCGAAAATGGGTTTAGCGACCCTGTGCATCGGTGGTGGGATGGGGTGTGCAACCATTGTCGAAGCCATTGGCAATTAAGGGACAGGATTAGTCAAAATAAGAAAGGTGTGATTGTATGACAAAGGATGTAAAGTTTGAGGTGGAGGGTGCCGTCGGTATTCTGACCATCACCCGGGAAGGGGCACTCAATGCTTTAAATAGTGCTGTGCTGACAGCCCTGGAGCGTATTATTGAAGGCATTGATCTGGATACCATCCGGTGTCTGGTGCTGACCGGTGCTGGAAAAAAAGCCTTTGTAGCCGGGGCGGATATTGCTGAAATGGCTCAAAAGGATTACCCAGAGGGGAAAGCCTTTGCCGAAAAAGGAAATGCCGTGTTCAGAAAGCTGGAGGAATTACCCATTCCTGTTATCGCTGCGGTAAATGGTTTTGCCCTGGGGGGCGGCTGTGAGCTGAGCATGTGCTGTGATATCCGTCTGGCATCGGAGAATGCCCTCTTCGGACAGCCGGAAACCGGGCTGGGCATCATCCCGGGCTTTGGCGGAACCCAGCGCCTTATGCGCCGGATTCCAGTGGGAAAGGCCAAAGAAATGATCTTTGCCTGCACGAATATAAAAGCAGCGGAAGCGCTGTCCTTGGGCCTGGTGAACGGTGTCTATCCCCAGGAAGAATTAATGCCCGCCGCCATGAAACTGGCTGGGAAAATTGCAAACAATGCACCGGTGGCTGTCCGCAGAGCCAAGGCTGCCATGAACCAGGGGATTGAGGTGGATATTGATAGTGGCATTTCTCTGGAATGCGAAGCCTTTGGCCGCTGCTTTGAAACCGAGGATCAAAGCGAAGGGATGGCCGCTTTTTTGGAAAAGCGGAAGCACGCCCCGTTTAAAAACAATTAGGAGAAAATTAACCTGAAAAGGTTGGATACGAGGAGGTATTCTAAATGAAAATAGGTGTGATTGGTGCTGGAACCATGGGATCTGGGATTGCCCAGGCCTTTGCCCAAACCGATGGATATAGTGTCGTGCTTTGTGATATCACCCAGGACTTTGCTGATGGCGGCAAGGCCAAAATTGCGAAAAATCTGGAACGGTCGGTAAAAAAAGGGAAAATGGACCAGGCCGCAGCAGATGCCATATTGAATAATATTGAAACCGGATTACGGGATATATCCGCAGACTGCGACCTCATTGTCGAAGCCGTTTTAGAAAAAATGGCGATTAAGCATGAACTCTTTGGTGCACTGGATCAAATTTGTAAGCCAGAGTGTATTTTTGCCACCAATACCTCATCCCTGTCCATTACGGAAATGGGGGCAGGGATTGGCCGGGAAATTATTGGGATGCACTTCTTTAATCCCGCCCCGGTTATGAAGCTGGTGGAGGTGATTGCCGGGTACAATACCTCCAAAGCATTGGTGGAGAAAATTATGGAGATTGCAAAAGCCATTGGTAAGGTTCCGGTCCAGGTTGAGGAAGGGGCGGGCTTCGTGGTCAACCGCATTCTCATTCCCATGATTAATGAAGCCATTGGGGTCTACGCCGCAGGGACTGCCTCAGCAGAGGCGATTGACACCGCCATGAAGCTGGGATCGAACCATCCCATGGGACCACTGGCCCTGGGTGACCTCATCGGTTTAGATATTGTGCTGGCTATTATGGAGGTGCTCCAGAGCGAAACCGGGCTGGACAAATACGCACCCGAACCCCTGCTGCGTAAAATGGTGCGGGGTGGTGCCCTGGGCATGAAAACAGGCAAGGGCTTTTACGATTACAGCAGGTAAAGGGGAAGGAGTCATTTATTATGGATATCAAGCGTACGATTTCAGAACGCCGTTCAGTGCGGCGGTATAAGGATACCCCACTGTCCAACGCAGAGATTACAGAAATCTTAGAAGCCGGTACCCTGGCACCATCTGCCATCAACCTTCAGCCCTGGTACTACATTGCAGTAAAAAGTCCCGAAAGCCTGGAACGGGTTCTGTCCATTATGGCGGTTACCTCCGAAAAGATTCGGCCGGAGCTGGAGGAACGCTTTGGGGAGCATCCCCAGGTCATTGCCAGTACCCAGCATTTCATTTCCCTTTTGGGTGGGGCCCCCATGTGCGTCTTGGCCTTTATGAATAAGCCGAAATTTGCCAATTGGAAGCGGGAATCCGTCATTCAAAGCATTGCGGCGGGGATAGAAAACATGATTCTAACCGCCCAGGGAAAGGGCATCGCCTCCTGCTGGCTGACGGCTCCCCTGGAAGCCGGCCTGGCCGAGGATATTCAGAAGGAATTTGCCCCGGATAAGGGCCCCATGGTGGCCATGGTTACCTTCGGCTACCCGGATCAGGAGCCGAAAATGCCGAGACGTAAGGAGGATCGGTTTATTATTATCTAGCACAGATATTTGCATTATCCTTGGGATTGGGCTATTATATCCATATAAAAGGGAAAGGTTAATGAAATGAGTTACTATAATAATAGCCCTCAAAATCCTTCAGATGAAGCCACTCCAGAAGTTACTGATAGTGATACCCCGGAAGAAAAGCAGGAGCGGGAGCACCTTATTTTAGAAATGCTCTGTACCAGTGGAAAATACTATTATTATTTGGCCATGTCTTTTGTTGTTATTAATGTAATTGCATATTATGTGTTACGAATGCACTATGGGAATCTATACGGCCCGTATTTTCAGGTGAAATATCACACGGGGGAGCACTGGTTGATAGGAGCATTTATTACCGCTCCTAGTTTGATTGCTTTTATCCCAGAATTCTACTACAAAAATGCAATCTATTACCCGTCATCCCGGAGCGATCGGCTAGTTTATTGCCTTTGGACTTTGCTTATGATTATTGCAGCAGATGGTATTAGCTGGCTGTGGGTGGGTGTTATTACAGGGCATCCGGATGTGGCGGTCAATCTTATGCTGTGTGCCCTGCCCTTACAGCTCATTGTTCTGGCCCTGCCCTTGTCCAACCGAATGAGTTGTTATTTTCACTTCTGTCATTTGAAGCGGCAGCGCAAGCGGCGGGATAAGGGGGATATTGATTGGCGTCAATACAAATGAGCCCAGCACGCACAAACGAAAGGATGGAATCAAGGGATGGATATTCGTGTCTTGCGGTATTTCCTGGTGGTGGCCAGGGAGGAGAACATCACCCGAGCGGCGGATCTGCTCCATGTCACCCAGCCCACCCTTTCCCGGCAGATCATGCAGGTGGAGGAAGAGCTGGGGGTCAAGCTTTTTACAAGAAGCAACCATAACATTATCCTCACCGATGATGGCATGCGCCTGAGACAGCGGGCCCAGGAAATTGTGGATCTGACGGATAAAACAGTCCGGGAATTTACAATGTCCGACAATAATCTGGCAGGGGAAATCACCATCGGCAGCGGAGAGCTCCACAGCGTCCATTACCTGGCAGAGCTTTTATCCCAGTTTCACAAAATGCACCCACTGGTACATTTTGTGCTGTACAGCGGTCAGGCAGACCATATAAAGGAGCGGATGGAACGGGGGCTGATTGATGTGGCCCTGCTGTCGGAGCCGGTGGACATGGTACGTTATGATTTTATGCGGTTGCCAGAGACCGAGGAGTGGGGCATCCTGATCCATGAAGACTCGCCCCTGGCGAAAAAGGAAAGTGTGACACCCCAGGATTTGGTGGGGGTTCCCCTCATCATGCCCCAGCGGGAGCTTATAAAAAGTGAGCTGTCCAGTTGGTTTGGCCCCTATGCGGACCAGGTCGAAATCCTTATGACTATCAATCTGCAATACAATGCAGCCGTGCTGGTTAAGCATCGGCTGGGTGCTCTGGTTACCATTCGTCTGGAAAGCCAGTACGAAAATCTGCACTTCATCCCCCTATCTCCAAGGTTAGTTTTCGGGTCTGCCATCGCCTGGAAGCGCAACCAAGCCCATTCCGCCACCACCACCGCTTTTATTGAGTTTATCAGAAAATACAAAAAAAGCATATCCAGCGATAAGATATAAGCATTTTCGCAATTTTAGAAATTGTACTATACTATAAGTATCCCACAGAGATATTTCAGAATGAAGACAAGGTAAGGGCAGGGCGATGATAAAAATACGAGAACCCCGGCTGCCCCTGCGGGACCATCGCGTCCAGCTTTACGAAGTAAAGATGTAGGTTGCTGTCTTATGGGCGTTAGCGAATAGCAGCCGATGACCGATGGTTCGCAATATACGAAAATTCCGACCTCTTTTTAATAAGGGAATTTTTGTAGATTGTGGACAAAGCAAAGTGTTTAAATCGGCTAAAGCCGATTCATCCGTACAAGAAAGTATTCTTGTACTCAAGCGCTACTCGCTAACTCGCAGCTTACGCCTGAGGTCCGGGGTGAATCTTTTTTATCAGCGTCCTGACCGTGCTATGCCACTTTGTCTACACTCTGAAGCATCCCACCGGGATGCTTATTTTTTTCGCATAAAAGGAGGTCCTCAATGACAATCGATGAGGCAAGCCAGGCCTATAATATTCCCATTGCAATACTCAGGGAATACGAAGGCTGGGGGTTGTGTGCAGAGGTGAAAAAGGTAATGGGAGACTGGCAGTACGATGATACGGATTTAGAGCGGCTGGGCATGATTATGACCCTCCACGACATTGGGTTTTCTAATGAAGAGGTCAAGGAATATATGGAGCTCTTCCTTTCCGGGGAGTCCACCGAAGGGGTGCGAATGGCCATGCTCAACAAGCATCGCAGCATCACCCTGGATGAAATTCACTTCCAGGAGAAAAAGCTGGGAAAGATGGACTATCTGAGACATGAAATCGCCAAAGCAATGAAGTAAAGACCGCCTGAGGGTATTTTAAAAATCCCTTGACTTGGAGTCCACTCCAAGGGTTAGTATTAAAATAAAAAGAATTGAATTTCAAAATGAAAGTTGGAGGATCAATCAATGAACCACAAGGTGTTAGTCACTTATTTTTCGGCCAGTGGGTCCACGGCAAAGGTCGCCCGTCAGATTGCCAAGGCGGCCCAGGCAGATATCTTTGAAATACTGCCGGAGACGCCTTATACGGCAGCAGATTTGGATTGGCAGAATAAAAATTCCAGAAGCTCTGTGGAAATGACGGATGCAGGGTCCCGGCCAGCCATTGCTACACGTGTGGACAATATGGAGGATTACGATACTGTATTTCTGGGCTTTCCAATCTGGTGGTATGTCGCCCCCACCATCATCAATACCTTTTTAGAAAGCTATGATTTTTCCGGTAAGACCATCATTCCCTTTGCCACCTCCGGCGGCAGCGGCTTTGGGCGCACGGTGGAGGTATTAAAGCCCTCCTGTTCAGATACAGCCTGCTGGCAGACCGGAAAGGTGCTAAATGGAAGCTCTGAAAAAGCCGTGGACAAATGGGTCCAGGGATTCAATTTATAAACAAGGAGAAAACCAAATGAAAATTATACAAACCGCAGGGCGGGATGCCCTTGGAGAATTTGCACCACAGTTTGCCGCATTCAATGATGATGTGCTCTTTGGAGAGGTCTGGAGCAGTGACGGCCTGCCCCTGAAGGAACGCAGCATGATTACCATCGCCGCCTTTATGGGCCGGGGACTGGTGGATTCTTCCTTCCAATATCACCTGGAAACGGCGAAGAAAAACGGCATGACCCAAACCGAAATTGCAGAAATCATTACCCAGCTGGCCTTCTATATTGGCTGGCCCATGGCCTGGGCAGCCTTTAACCTGGCCAAGAAGGTATGGACGGATACCGTACCCGAGGCGGATGGTAAATCCGCCCATCAAAACGCCATCTTCTTCCCCATTGGCGAACCCAACGATGCCTATGCCGAGTATTTTGTAGGGCAGAGCTACCTGGCTCCGATTTCCACGACCCAGGTGCCCATTTACAACGTCACCTTTGAACCGGGGTGCCGGAATAACTGGCATATCCATGAGGGGACTGCTGGCGGCGGCCAGATGCTCATCGGTGTCGGTGGCCGGGGCTATTACCAGGCCGAGGGTGAGGAAGCCGTGGAAATCCTGCCGGGGACCATTATCAATATTCCCGTTGGGGTGAAGCACTGGCACGGTGCAGCACCGGACAGCTGGTTCTCCCACCTGGCCGTAGAGATACCGGGCGAAGCCACGGGCAATACCTGGCTTGAGGCGGTGTCTGATGCAGATTATGGGAAATTGAAGTAAGGAGTATAAAAAAAGCATGTTATTTAACGCAAAGGGGCAAGGGGTATGAACCTGTATAGGTTACACTCCTTGCCCCTTTGTTTTTTCTCTGCCCCTTGAGTGGATGGCGTGTTATAATGAAGTCAGTAGGAGAGGAAACCCCTTACTGCGCCGTCTGCGTATCCCAATAACGCTTAAGGGTCTGATACAGGACTTCTGTATCGATGGGCTTGGCGATGTGGCCATTCATCCCACTGGACAGGGCGGCGGAGATGTCCTCGGTAAAGGCGTTGGCCGTCATGGCGAAAATGGGGATTTATGCAGCATCGGGATGCTGAGGCGGCGGATTTTCTCGGCGGCTTTATAGCCATCTAAAATGGGCATCTGGATATCCATGAGGATGGCATCATAATATCCGGGCGCAGCGGCTTCAAAACGATCAACGGCTTCCTGACTATTTTCTGCACACTCCACTGTGAAATGCACCATTTCCAGAAGCTCAACGGCAATTTCCCGATTGAGGGCATTATCCTCAGCCAGGAGGATACGCCGGCCCATGAAATCATAATCGTCCTGGTCCGCAGTCAGCGTCATCAGGACATTGCAGACTGTGGATTGGAAGAGGGGCTTTGGCATAAACATATTGGTACCAGCAGCCTTGGCTTCATCCTCCACCTCGGACAGATCGTAGGCAGAAACAATAATGATGATGGTGTCTGCATCAAAGAGGGCCCGGATTTTCCGGGTGATGTCGATGCCGTTCATACCGGGCATTTTTCAGTCCACAAAGCAAACATCGTAGCCGGTGCCCTGTTCATAGGCCTCGGTGATAAATAATGGAAAGGGCTTCTTCGCCGCTGTGGGCAACATCAAATTGGACGCCAATGCGCTCAAGGACAATGGAGGTGTATTCAATGGTGCCGCCATCGTCATCAATGACCAATGCACGGATATCCTTGAAATCCGTTGGTTCGTATTCCTCTGACCGCTGTTCCACCGCAAAGGACAAATCGACAGTAAAGGTCATCCCTTCATCTTTTTTGCTCTGGAGCTTGATGGCACCGTGCATTAATTCCACCAGGTTTTTGGTGATGGACAGCCCCAGGCCGCTGCCGCCGTGGGTCTTGGCGATTTCTGCACTTTCCTGCTCAAAGGGCTTAAAGATGCGCTCCTGCATTTCCTCTGAAATACCACAGCCCGTATCCGATACCGTAAAGCGCAGGAATACCGTGCTGGATTTACGGCTGAGCTGTACCACCACAACCTTGATGCTGCCTCCCTCGGGGGTGAATTTATGGGCGTTGGACAGCAGATTCAAAAGGACTTGATTCACCCGCAGGGAATCACCGATTAAGAATTCTTCGGTTACATCCTGGAGCAAAAGATCGAAATTTTTTCGATTTTCCGGCTGCGGATCAAAAGGGCCAGACAGGCCCCCAGGAGAAGGCCAAGGCATAACAGGGGATAGCGGTACGGATAGACAAAATCCAAAAATGTGGTTCTGTATTGGCTGGCGGCGGTGTTTTCCATGATGATGGTATCCACCTCCAGGGTGCTCATCTGCTTAATGGCCTTATCCACAATGGAAATGAAAGTTCCGCTGCTGAGCTGCTGGGCCGTATCACTGCTATCCCCCTGGAAGGCGATGGTGGAGATGCAGAGCTGGTCGTCCAGGGACTGAATGGGGAGGACGCTTAACCCATTGTAGGCGGGGTTGGCCGTGTTGAGGCTGTTATACTCCACATTGCTTAAGACGTAGATTTGATTCTCCCGGAGGTAATCATAGGTGACATCCGTGGCTGGCAGGGCGGCGTATTTAAAGGTCATGCCGGTGATCTCCGAAATCCGATCCAGGACATCCCGGGTGACACCGGCAAATTCACCAGTGCTTTGATCGGTGTAGGAAAGGGGGGCGTGGTTGACTTCGTAACCGATGGTGATCTCCCCGATGTTTTTAATAAATTGGGTTTCGGCATAGGTGAATTGGGTATTGCTGTACATGGGAAAATACTGATTCATCAGATCGGTTTCGAAGGTGGGATTGTCCATACGAATGTCGATCATGGCTTCGTTCAGCTCGTCAAGGAGGGCGGTGTTGCCCTTTTGGGTAATGTAATAGACGGGCATGGGATGGAAACGGCCCAGCAGCTTCACATCATCATCGGCAAACATGATATTGGTCACCACGACATCCACGGTACCGCTGTGTAGGGCATTGAAAAGCTCGGTGGTGTTGTCGTACAGGGTTAAATTTGGCGTAAAGCCAGCACTGACACAATAATCCTCCAGAAATTTGGTGGTGAAGGTTGAGTTCTGGGTACCACCGTATTTCAGCGTTGCTATGGTGGTAAAGTCTTCGTACAGTAGATCCTCCCGGGTGGAGAGGGTGTAGATGGCAGCGAATTCGGTGCCCATGGAATAGACGCTGTAATCAAAGGCGGCACTGAGGGCTTCGGTTTTCTGGGCAGGTGCCAGCAGGTCGATGCCGCTGCTTTCCAGCAGGCTGGTGGCTTCCACCCCGTTTGACACCTTTACAAATTCGTAGTTCCAATGGGTAATTTGGGCAATCTTGTTGAGATAATCCACGTTGTAGCCCCGGGCTTCTCCCTTTTCATTAAAATCCTGGAATTGACCCAGGGAAAACACCCCACCCGAACGGTTCTTTCCGTTGCCAGCGCTTCTGGCATCACAGTGGCGGTAAGCAGTAGCAATGCGAAGAATACAGTCAATACTTTTTTCAAAATCCTATCCTCCCCTGTAAGAAATTTGATGATAATTTGTATGGAACAGCCATTAAAAAAGTGCATGAAAACAGGGCGGTCTTCGGGATGGACAGTCTACAGACTGCCTTTATCCTTTAAAACCGCCCCGGGGAATTAAGAGGTCCTGGTAAGGCTGTATTTTTCGAATGTCATTACTATTCCCCCCCTACAATTAATTTCGCTGCTGGGTTTATAGTAATAATAATATAAAAAACAAAATGGGAGTATACTTTATTCCAATTCCAGTCCACCGGTGTAGAGCTGGTAGTATTCGCCGTGTTCTGCCATGAGGGTGTCGTGGTCACCGCGTTCAATGATGCGGCCCTGCTCCATCACCATGATGGCATCGGCATTTTTAATGGTGGAGAGGCGGTGGGCGATGACGAACACCGTCCGGCCAATCATCAGGCTGTCCATGCCGGCCTGGACCAGGGCTTCGGTCCGGGTGTCGATGCTGGAGGTGGCTTCG
>NZ_JAYFPU010000241.1:0-2839 GCF_034927525.1 Christensenella sp. | reverse complement strand
GAATTGGCGAAAGCCATTCTTGTTTATGTCCATTGATAACCAATAATAACTTGATTTCCACAATAGAATAATCTGTTGACTTAAACACATCTGGCATTTCTCCCTTATTGTCGTCGATCCGGTTTAAAACGAGGGAAAAATATAACTCAACTGAATGCGCAAACTTGTTGTATATCTCATCAATGAAACTATCGAAGTCTTCCTGATTTGATGGTTTTGGAGAGCTGGATTTAGCTTCAATCATCAATACTTTATCATGCTTGTTATAAAGTACAAACTCAATAGTGCAAATTCCATTTCCAAGTTTATTATATATTGATGATTTTTCTACGTAAAAAAGGTGCGATTCTTCATACTCTCCGAAGATTAGGCCTGATTCCGGGATGTTGACACTCATTCCATCACCTTCTTTACCTCTTCTTTATACAAGTCTATGGATTGCTCCAGAATGCTATTGTTTTTAAGCAGAGCAAAATCTTCACCGCACTCATGCTGAATCGTTCCAGTTCCATTTAATTTATACAAGGCATGATAAACAACGGTATTTGTTTTTGTTTTTCTTGCATCTAAATATTTAGCCAGAAAATAATCATGTGTCGCAATAAAAATCTGAACGCCATCTTCTTGCAAATCAAGTAGAAGGTCAACTATGGCAGGAATGTTTTGAGGATTGATATTTGCTTCGGGTTCATCCCAAAAAAGCACCGAGCCGTTCTCAAGAGTGCCGTTCTTGATCAATTGCCATAATAATGCAGTTTTTCTTAGTCCTTCTGCAACCAATTGAAACTCGAGTTTCGATTGAGATTGGCCTGTTGGCAAAAGATAGAATTCTTCGTTCTCTATCCTCACTCTACCCTGAGTTATGGCTTGTAGTCGCTTAAGATATTTTTTCTTCCGTTCGTTATCCGGTCCGCGGCTTATATCAACACTTGCAGCAACTATAATGTCTTTATAGGTATCATCAAAATCAACATTACCTGCGTTGATTGCCTGAACCAAGTTGCGAGAGTGAGATAAAATTTCCTTTGCCGGAATAAATGTACTGGTCAATAGTGAGAATTCTTTTTCCCACTTATCCATACCGGTTGTTACAATTTTCTTTTTGTGCTTGGAGTGAAAAAGAAGCGACAAATTGCTTTTGTCTGAAGATACCTTCACCGATGCATTACTTGCGCCAACACCGCGCCTCACCAATCGAAGCAGAGATGACTCATCAGGGCGAAATACTTTGATCACCTTCGTTTGAAAGTCAATGGCTGTCTTTTTCATCTGTGCGGCTTGACAGGCAGCGTACAGCAGTTTCATAATATGTGTTTTCCCCGTTCCGTTATCACCGAGAAAAACATTTATCCCATCACAAAACTCAATCTCTATTTTTTCGAAAACAGTAAAGTTTTCCAAACATATTTTTTTAAGTGACATAATGACGACTCCCTTCGATAATGAAATATTCTTTTACCCTAAATCTTCCCCAACAAATCCATCATAACCGTTCCTCTGCCATCCCCACGCGGGACTTCTACCCCTTGGAACTTCTCGTAGTTCACCTTTACGCCATCATCCAAATCAAGCTCTATGTTCTGTGCCGCCATGTGCGAAATAATCTGGTCATATGTGCGGCACTCAGCAATTTGCTTGCTTATTTTCTCGGTCTGCTTCTTGAACTCCGCTTTGTCGCGAGGGGAAGTTTCCGGTAAATCGGCAAGCTTGTTCATACGCTCGACCTCAGCCTCGTACTTACGTTGCAAGGGATGCAGATATCCCTTGCGGACGCGGGCCACGGTGTATTTATCATAGCGGTGCAAATACACAAGAGCCTTGAAGCCGTTTTGCTTGCCGCTGTCAAACAGCCAGTAGATAGGCCGCTTCTGATAAATTTTGCAGTGATCTTTGAAAAAATCACTCTGGAAATAACGGCGTATAGTCTCACGCGCCGTGGTGTTCGCGTTTGGGTAGAGCGCATTTGCGATAAACTCAAGGTTTTGGGCAAGGGTATTCTCGCCATAAACAATCTTCACGAAATCCACAAAGCGCATGACAATATCATCATCGAAGTAATCGGAATCGGTGATGGGCAGGATATTATCATCCTCGGGTATATAGCTTCTGTACTTGCCCTCATCCCACTGGCCGCCCGCATAGGCAAGTCCCGTTGTATCAAGAGAGTAACGTCCGAACATACAGCCCACGGCATAGCTTATAAAAGAGCGAATCTCGCGTCCTAAATCGGCTTTGCGCACGGTTACATCTTTGTCGGCGACCTCCGGCGTGAGTTCATCCTGCAAGCCGTAAATGTCGATAAAAATACGGTTGAGCTCTTCCTCGTTGGCTTTGAGAGTAGTAAACTGCTCCTCGGTATAATGCTGCCACCTATTATAGGCGTCCTCCATGGTGTTTCCCCATTGAAATCCCGCTTCTTGTTCCGCCGCTATTTTTTGCGGTGATAAAAGTGCGGAGCGAATAAGCGGATGGGTTTTGAAATCCCATGAGTTTTCAAAAAAATCCCAGTCACTTTTCGATATTGAAATACTTGATGCAACCAATTCGTCAATAACTGAATAGTATTTTTCATCATATATGGCCGGCACTTTTGCTATAGCACCAGCGTTATAGTCCATAGTCGGTGCAAGTATACTTAAAAATTGCATGAATGGTTTGGAGTTACATAACGCTATTGAATACAACAAGGTTTCTGTCTCTTTGCAAAATCCAGAAGAACCTTTTGCATCAAAAATTGAACCTTTTGGCATATATCTTGTATTGAAATCAGCTACTGTTAGTGCAGTCCAAGTAAAACCTTCACGGAGGTCATACTTTATGTTTTGCGGACGAGAACGTA
>NZ_JAYFPU010000195.1:0-3500 GCF_034927525.1 Christensenella sp. | reverse complement strand
GTTGACAAATCCCTCGAAGCAAGGGAAGACGTCGACGAAGACGAAAACGGCGCGGGCGATCAGGGCATGATGTTTGGATATGCTTGCAACGAAACGCCGTCCTTTATGCCTATGCCTATCGATATGGCACACGGGCTTTCGAGGCGCCTGGCAGAGGTCAGGAAGAACGGTTCTCTCGATTATCTCCGTCCGGACGGTAAATCGCAGGTGACGGTGGAATATGATGAAAACTGGAAGCCGCTTCGTGTGGATGCGATCGTTATTTCCACACAGCACGATCCGGAAGCGACGCAGGCGCAGATCAGGCGCGATATGATTGAGCATGTCGTTAAGCCGATCATCCCCGCAGAGATGATCGACGACGATACGAAAATCTACATCAACCCGACCGGCCGCTTTGTAATCGGCGGGCCGAAGGGCGACAGCGGCCTTACAGGACGCAAGATCATTGTTGATACATACGGCGGAATGGGACGCCACGGCGGCGGCGCATTCTCCGGCAAAGACCCGTCCAAGGTGGACAGAAGCGCTGCTTATGCGGCACGTTATGTGGCAAAGAACGTCGTTGCGGCGGGGCTTGCAGACCGCTGCGAGATCCAGCTTGCATACGCGATCGGCGTAGCGCGTCCGGTTTCCGTATTTGTGGAAACATTTGGCACAGGCAAAAAGCATAGCACAGAGATTGCAGACATCGTAACGAAGCTGTTTGACCTTCGTCCGAGCGCGATCATCGACAAGCTGCAGCTGAAGCGCCCGATCTACAGGCAGACGGCTGCTTATGGCCACTTTGGCCGCAACGATCTCGATCTGCCGTGGGAAAAGCTTGACATGGTGGAGGCCATCAAGAAAGAAATTTGACGACTGAACTGGTTGGAACGGTAGTTAGCATCATCTATGAAAGCGCGGACGGTTATACCGTGGCGGAAGTCGACGCAGGCGAGCCCACCATTGTGGTGGGCAACATGCCCGACCTGAAGCCGGGTGAACGCACGCGCTTTTTTGGTGTGTATAAAACACACAACAAATATGGCATGCAGTTTTCGGTGCAGTCCTACGAGAGCACTCTGCCCAAGGACTTAAACGACACGGTGTTGTTCTTGTCCGGCGGATTCATCAAGGGGCTGGGCGAAACGCTTTCCCGCCGTATCGTGGAAGAGTTTGGTGAAGCGACGTTTGATGTGATCGAAAACGACCACCGCGCGCTTGCGCGTGTACAGGGCGTTTCCAAGCGATTGGCAGACAGCGTGCACGCGGCGATGAAGGAATATGCGCTCAAAAAATATGTGTATGCCGATCTGATGGGCATGGGACTGACCACGCGTCAGGCAACGCTTGCTGTGGCGGAGATTGGTGAAGACGCGGCGGACAAGGTGCGTGAAAACCCGTATATCCTGATCGACCATGTGCGCGGCGTCGATTTTATGACTGCGGACAAGATCGCCATGCACATCGGCATACTGAACGATTCGCCCTTTCGCATCAAAAACGGGATACTGAACGTACTCAAAAAGATGCTTGCGCGCGGCAGTACCTATGTGTTCCGCAAGCAGCTCATACCACATGTGGCACAGCGGCTGAATGTGAGCGAGGCGAGCGTGACAAACGCGCTTTTGTCGCTTGCTTTTACAAAAGAGATCGTATTGCGCAAGTATTATCCGGACATGCAGGCAGTGTTTTTGGAAACAGCATACCGCGCCGAAACAAGGTGCGCGGCCAAGTTGTTCGCCCTTTCGTGCGCGTCTGCGCCGGAGGAGATACGCAGTGTTTCTGCCCTGCTGAAGAAGAAGGCCAAGGAATACTCGCTGACAGAAGAACAAGAGGACGCTGTGTGCGCGGCGGTCACGGACAGGGTATGCGTGATCACGGGCGGGCCGGGGACTGGCAAGACGACGATCTTAAAGGCGGTGCTTGAGATACTCGGCAGCGCAGGGTGCGAATGTTCGCTGACCGCGCCCACGGGACGCGCGGCAAAGCGTATGCAGGAAACGACGGGCTGCGCGGCTTCTACGCTGCACAGGCTGCTGGAATATTCTTATGACGAGGATGCGTTCAACTGCTATTTCCGCAGGAACGAGGAAAATCCGCTGGATGCGGACGCGGTGATCGTGGACGAGGTATCTATGCTGGATGTGTTTTTGTTCCGCAACCTTTTAAACGCTTTGAAGGATGGATCGCGGCTCATCCTTGTGGGGGACGCTGACCAGCTTCCGTCCGTGGGGCCGGGCAACGTGATGCGCGACGTACTTGAATCTGATGCTGTAAAGAGCGTCCGGCTGACGCACCGCTTTCGTAATGCGGGCGGCATCGCGGATGCGGCTTATGATATTTTGAACGGTGTAACAGACGGGGAATATGACGAGTCGTTTGAATTCCGCGCATGTGAGACACCGGGCGAGGTACGCGCCGCCGTATGCGAGCTTTATCTGGAGCACTGGAAAAAAGGAAACGACGTGCAGGTGATCGCGCCCATCAAAAAAGGAGAGCTCGGCACGCTGGAATTAAATAACGCATTGCGTGAAACGGTGAATGCCAAGACCAAGAATAAAGGGGAGGTCTTGTTTGGGGACAGGATATTCCGTGAAGGCGACCGTGTGATGCAGATCAAAAACAATTACGCGCGCGAGTGGCGCGACGATGCGAGCGTACAGATGGGCGAAGGCGTTTTCAACGGGGACATCGGTACGGTGGAAACGATCTATGGCGGCGTGACGGACGTGCTGTTCGAGGATATGAAGCGTTGCCAGTACGAGCTGCCCGACCTGTCAGAGCTTGACGGAGCATATGCCTATACCATCCATAAATCGCAGGGCAGCGAGTTTGATGTGATACTGATGCCCATGTATTATGCAGTTAACCCGTTTTTTGCGCGCAACCTGCTGTACACGGGCGTGACGCGTGCCAAAAAGAAGGTCGTGATCGTAGGCAGCCGCCATACGTTTGAATATATGGTGGGAAACGCGCAAAAAAGCAGGCGCAACACGATTTTGAAGCGGGAACTGAATTATCTTACGAGGATAACACGGGATGAACAGGTTCTATGAGCTGCTGAAAAAACTGACGCTCACCGGGACGCAGTGCGTGTATTGCACGCGCGAGGTGCCACAGGGCGAGCTTGTATGCGCCGCCTGTGAAGAACAGGTACGCTCGCTCAAAAACCGCGACGGGTTTTATGACGGCGGTCTTTTGTATGCATACCGCTACGACGGCCCAGTGCGGACACTGATTCATCAATTCAAATACAATGATATGCCCCGCTATTCCGTTTTTATTGCGCAGCAGATGGCAGAATTTCTGGAGGATTACGAGGTCGGCGCGGATATGTTGGCGTATGTGCCCATCCACAAAAACCGCCTGAAGCAGCGCGGTTATGACCAGGGAGAGATGATCGCTACGCACCTTAGCATATTGCTGGATATCCCGTGCAAAAGCGTGCTTAAGCGCGTGCGGGACACCAAGCCACAGTTCAAGCTGAGCGCCCGGCAGCGAAGGGAAAATATCAA
>NZ_JAYFPU010000040.1:0-9474 GCF_034927525.1 Christensenella sp. | reverse complement strand
GAAAAACGTATATAAGAATTCAGAGAGCGTATATAACCGCGTCGTGAACGGAAGCGACGACGGAGGATATGTGCGGGACGGCGGCATCGTCCTTTCGCACGACATCCACGAAACGACAGTCAACGCATATGACAAGATCATCAAAGCGTTGAAGGACAAGGGTTATAAATTCGTGACGGTCACGCAGATGATGCAGATCGCGGAGATACGCGGCAAGGATGTCGAATACCGCTTTGCGAATGCGCCTACCGCAGAAGAAGCGGCCAAGGCTTCGGAGCCCGCGGGCGCGGAGGAATAAGCAAACAGCAACACAAAGCAAAGAGCATGGACAATGTCCATGCTCTTTTTATGAGGATAGAAACAGAGAAAGCGGATTGGGGGCGCTTCTCCGTTCCATGAGGTTGGGGGCTTAGTCGTCCTGCCTGCGACGCAGGAGTTTAAACGACGCGCTCACCAGTACCGCAGCCGCTGCGGCGACGATCAGCCAAACGGTGGGGAACATGCTGGTGTCGCCTGTTTTTGGCGAGTCTGACGTTGTCGTTGTATCCGTCGTTACCGTAACGGGTTCCCACTTCGCGTACAGGGTGAGGCTCTGGTTCACGTCGTAATGGTCAAAGTACCAGTAGTTGATGCTTTCGCTCTCCAGATACCACCCGCGGAAAATATAACCTTCGCGCGTTGGGGCTGTGGGAGCCGCGATGCGCGAGCCGGGAACAATATCGGTGATCGGGTCTACCGCGCTGCCTCCCTGTGAGTCAAAGGTAACGGTGAACGCAGTTTCGGGAACCGTGTTTGGGTTCCATCTTGCATACAGCGTCATATCACTCTCAACAGTCCGTTCTGCAAACACCCACGGGTTCTCATATGTGTTTTCCGTGTACCAGCCAACGAACGTGTGACCGTCGCGTGTAGGCTGCGAGGGCTCGGTTACCTTCGAACCAGCCGAGATATTGCGGATCGACTCTACTGCGCTGCCGCCCTGTGAATCAAAATCGAGTGTATACAGCGAAATCGGAGTCGTATTATCTTCCCACTGCGCGTATAGGTCAAGGTTCGAGTTGATCACGAATGACTGATCTGCAGTATAGGGAGTACCTGTTCCATTGGCGGACGTATTCCAACCTGTAAAAGTGGCGTTGGTCTTACCCATTGTGCCGGGGCCTGCGACTGTCGCGGTGGTACCGTCATCATAAACTTCCATTGCGGGAACGGTTCCGGAATCGCTGCCATTGCCATCATAGGTGATCGTAAACTGCGTGGTTGGCTCATCGCTTGACCAATGCGCGTACAGCGTCTGGTCAGTCGCGCTGACATTGCCCGTGACCTCAACACCATTGACCGGATCTGTGTACCAGCCGTCAAATGTTTCTGTGCCGTTGGTGGGCAGGTCGCTTGTCAGGACGCTTACGCTGCCGCCCGGATTTCCAACGAGGAAATATCCTGTGGAAGCCGCGGCATCCGCATAATAATGCGAGCCTGTGTATGTGAGGGGTGCAAGACCGCTCCATTCGCCACCGTTGGCGTCAAACTTTACGAACTTGATCTCCATTGCGCCCGCGTCCGAATTTGCGCTGTCACGCGTGAAACCACGCGCATCCTTGCTAAAGGCGGGGGAGCCGGCCGTATTGTCCGCAAAGCCTGTCGCGCCGTCGTTGGGCAGGATCGTTACTGTTTTCAAAGTGCCGGTATGGCCGGAACCCGCCTTGCCTACAGCACCGTGCTGTGTGCTGTTTGCCTGAGGCTGCGGACTGGTGCCGAACACTGCGTTTGCCGTGACGGACGCATCCAGGGCCGTGCCGTTGTCGTAGCCTACATTACCGCCTAAGTCGGTCGCGTCCGGGATGTCCACATTCCTGCGTACATTGTTCGTTCCGCCGTTGCCGATCATGATATTGTTCTCAAACGTTGCCGTCGGACGTACAGCCGGGTTGGCGGAATCGATGTGCTGTCCAACTGCCGAGCCCTGACCGTGTGCGCCTGAAGACGATGTCGTGTTACCGACAAACGTATTGTTTTTAAAGTGTCCTACCGTATCGAGCGACAACTGCACCACGCCGCCGCTGTCCGCAACGGATAAGATGTATTTTGTCGATTTGTTTCCGTAAAACGTGTTGTTTGTCAGGTTAGAGACGGTATTGTCGTTCCTGCTTTCCGCAAAATACGCGCTGCCGTCGTCGCCCGAGGTATTGCCGATAAAGGTGTTGTTATCCACATTGATCGTCGAAGGCACACCTGCGTTTGTATTGAACACGCCGATCGCACCACCGTCGCTGCTTGCACCCTTTCCACTTACACTGTTGCCTTCAAAATAACTGTTGCTGATGTTTACGTTGCCGGCAAACTGGTAAAACCCGATTGCGCCGCCATAGCGGGAAGCTTTGTTATCTTTAAAGTAAGAGCGCGTGATATTGACTGTGCGCACACCGCCGAAGGCGACGATCGCTCCCTGGATATAGCCGCCGTCCAGCGTAGAAGCGCTGTTGACGAAGCTCGAATCCTCTACGGTCAGGTTGCCCGCGCAGTAGATCGCGCTGCCGTGGCCGCCACGATTGTTGATCACGTTTTCGAACAACGTATTTTTTACAATGACATTGTTGCCGCCGGAAATACCCACGCCGTTTGTGTCACTAAAGGTGGCGTCGTCGACTGTGATCGTACCTGCGCCGCCTACGATGCCGGTGCCAATGATGTTTTTCAGAGTGCTTCCCGTTACGTCAAGGCTGCCTGCACCACCGCGGATCGCCGTGCCGTTCGTTACACCGTCGAACGTCGTATTTGTGACCGACACATTACCGCTTCCGGCAGTAACTGCCGTCGTTGTAATATTTCGAAACGTAGAATCTGTGATGTCCAACGCATTGCTTCCTGTAATGCCGTTTGTTGCTGTATCTACCGTCACACTGTCCAGTGTGGCGTTTGCGTTCGAAGTTGTGATCGCCGTCCCGTTGACATTGCTGAGTGTCACATTGGATAGCGTGAATGAGCTTCCCGCAAAGGAAAGCATGCCGCCGGCGCCGCCTGTACCGTCAAGTGTCATATTGGCGAGAGTAATACTTCCTGAGCCAGTAATATTGAACGCGAATAATTTAGCGCCCACGGCTGCTGTCAACGACTGGTTTCCCCCGTCAATCACGATGCTGTTGTTGTGGGCGATATCCATTGTGATCGCGCCAGGCATCGTTCCTGCAAGGCTGGGGTCGATGCGGATGACCTTACCATCCACTTCCGCCTGTTCGACGGATTCTTTAAAGTCGTCCCAGGTCGTTACGGTCACGTCTGCGCCCGGCACAAGCATCATAGGCATGATATCAAGTGCCAAAAGGTCTTCACTCTCCTCCGGAGATTCGGCAGAAGCCGACGGCGAGGGGGAAGCCGATGGATCGGCGCCCTGTGTTGGTTCGGTTGTTGTTTTCGGTTCGCCGGATGGGGAACTTGTGCTTTCTTCTTCTGTCTCTGTTCCTGTCGTTTCCGTCTGAAGCGTTTCCGTCTGAAGCGTTTCCGTCACATTGGCGCTAGCATCCTCTTGCGCAAAGGCAGGGGATACCATCATGACCATCACAAAAAGTATGGCCATGATAAACGTCAGAATTTTGTTTTTTTGCTTCACTTAATTTCTCCTTCTTTAATCAAAATTTTTATCGGACTGTGCCCGCTGTTTCTTGTGAGTGGGCAGCCTTTGCAGGTTCGCAAAGATCCGGTATATACTTTGCTTTCAGTTCGTCGACCATTCCCTGCTGGAACGATTCGAAGAATTTGTGCACCTGACAGTATTCTGTCGCACCACGGCTGCAAAAACCGTCGTGCTCTAAGCAGCGGTTGATCATGATCTCGCCCTCTATGACCCTGATGACATCATAAAGCGATATCTTATCGGCGCGCTTCGCGAGCTGGTAACCGCCGTTACAGCCTTGTACCGACTTCAAAAGCCCGGCCTGCTTCAAATAGCCGGTCACCTTCATAAAATACAAGTAGCTGATCCCCAGTTTTTCTGAAAGATCGGCCGCTGTGGAAAGCTGGTTGTTGTGTTCGTGCAGGTGGCACAGAATCCGGATCGCATAATCTGTCGCGCGTTGAAATCTCATAACATGGTCCTCCTGTTGTTTGTTATCTCATCTCTGACCCCGTTGGTATTTTTTGTAGAAACACCCTGTCAAAATTTTACTCATATTTAGTATAAACAGCGTAGGACAGCGGAAAGTAGACAAAAAGCCAATAGCACACAGAATGTGTGACAAACGTGTGAAACCTTATGGAACGCAAATATAGAGGTGAAAAGAACGGGTTTTTATTTTACGGACATTGGTGCTATAATGAAAAGAAAACCGCGCGGAGGGCCGCTTTGCAGAAACTGAAACTATACGGGTTCAATAACCTGACAAAAACGCTGAGTTTCAATATATATGACATTTGTTATGCCAATACGGTAAAGGACCGTCAGAGCTATATCGAATACATTGACGAATACTATAACTCGGAGCGCCTGACGCGTATCCTGCGGAACGTTGCGCAGGATATCGGCGCGCATGTCTTAAATATTGCCGAGCAGGACTATGATCCGCAGGGAGCGTCGGTCACGATGCTCATCGCGGAGGAAGAACTGCCGCACAAAAAGAGCGTGGTGGGGCACCTTGATAAGAGCCACCTGACTGTGCATACCTATCCGGAAAGCCATCCGCAAAACGGGGTATGCACCTTTCGTGTGGATATCGATGTCTCGACGTGCGGGGAAATATCTCCCTTAAAGACGCTCGATATGCTCATCGGCAGTTTCGATTCGGACATCATTACCATGGATTACCGCGTGCGCGGGTTTACGCGGACGGAAGACGGGCAAAAGATATTCATGGATCACGATATCATGTCGATACAGGATTTTATCCCGCAGAAGATACTCGAGCGATATACGACGTACGATGTGAACCTCTATGAGGAGCGTGTGTTCCATACGAGTATGATGCTGAAGGAATACGATCTTGATAATTATCTTTTCAATCTGGATGCAGACGACCTGAACGAGAAAACGAAAAAGAGGATCGAGCGCAATCTGGAGCGGGAGATGAAGGAGATATTTTATGGAAGAAATTTTGAATGACGGATGGTTTTTTGAATATTTTACGGATAACGCGAAGTTCGGCATCAAAATAAAAGAGCATCTGGTGGACACGAAAAGCGAGTTCCAGAAGATCGATTTTTATGACTCGTATGAATACGGGCGTTTTTTTACGCTGGACGGGTTCATTATGCTGACGGAGCGGGACGAGTTTATTTACCATGAAATGATCGTGCATGTGCCGATGGCGGTGCGGCCGCAGGCAAAGCGGGTGCTGATCATTGGCGGGGGCGATGGAGGCGCGGTGCGCGAGCTCGTGCGTTACCCGGGCATCGGGCACATCGATATGGTGGAGATCGACGCTATGGTCGTTAAGCTGTGCAGGGAATATCTTCCGCTGACGGCGGGAAAATTAGACGATCCGCGCGTACAGCTGTTTTTTGAGGATGGCGCGGCATTTGTGAAGAACGCAAAAGAGAAATATGATCTGATCCTAGTGGATTCCACCGATCCGGTCGGCGTTGGGGAGGGGCTGTTCTCCGAAGAATTTTACCGCGACTGCTTTGCGGCGCTCAGTGAAGGCGGGGTACTCATCAACCAGCACGAAAGTCCTTATTATGAAGGCGACGCGATCGAAATGGAACGCGCGCACAAAAAGCTTTCCGCCGTGTTCCCGGTGTGCAAGGTATACCAGTTCCATATGCCGACATACGCGTCGGGGCACTGGCTGTTTGGCTTTGCGTCCAAGGGAGCGCAGCCGACTGTGTTTGATGAACAGGCATGGAATGCGCTCGGCATTAAGACGAAATATTATAATACGGAACTGCATAAAGGATGCTTTGCGCTTCCGACATATGTAAAAGAGCGGCTTGAAAAGGCAAAAGGGTAACTTCATCATTTGTTCACAATTTACCTCTTGCCAAAACAAAAATTGTGGGTTAGAATAAAAACATATCTTAAACTGGTTTTAGGATATGTCAATCCCCACCCTTTTATTATTTTCGGAAAAGCCGATTCGCAAGAATCGGCTTTTCTCGTCAATACGGTTATAAAAAAGAGGAAGTTATATGAAGATACTATTGCATATGTGCTGCGCGCCGTGCTCGGTCGCGTGCGTAAAGAGCCTGCGGGAAGAAGGGCTGGACATAACAGGGTTTTGGTATAATCCGAATATCCATCCATATATGGAATACAAAAGCAGGAAGAATACGGCGGTCGAATACGCGAAAACGATAGGCCTTCCGCTTGTGATGCGTGACGAATATGGGCTGCGGCAATTTGTCGCGCAGGTATCACCGGAATTTGAAAAACGGTGCGGGTATTGTTATCAGACGCGCATGGACGAAGCGGCAAAATATGCGGCGGAAAACGGGTTTGACGCTTTTTTGACGACACTGCTCATCAGCCCGTACCAAAACCATGAAATGATATGCGAAAGTGCGCAAAGCGCGGCGCAAAAATACGATACGCAGTTTTTATATCGCGACTTCCGTCCGCTGTTTCGTGAGGGGCAGGACGCAGCGCGTGAACGCGGACTGTACATGCAAAAATACTGCGGCTGTATTTTCAGCGAGGAAGAACGTTACCAAAAGAAACCAAAAAAATGAAGTGTTCAGGATGCGATATATCAAAATAAAAAAACGGGATAGCCGGATGCGGTTATCCCGTTTTTTTATTTAACGAATTCTATTTAAAAGTATGTCGTTCACGTGGTGAAAGTGTTGTCTACGATGTTGGCAACGCAAAAAATCCTTTTTGTGATATAAAAATCAAAGAAAAAATTTTCAAAAAATGAAGGAGAACAACATGAAAAAACTTACACTCGTTATCGTAACAGTCGTGCTGTGCGCGGCAATGCTCATGGGCTGTGCAGCGCCCGCAACCGAGGCGACAGACTCTGCAGCGCCTTCTGAGAGCGCAGCGGCAAGCGAATCTGCCGAGGGTACTGAGTCTGCGGTGGCAAATGCTGACTATATGTCGTGGACAGGCGCAGACTGGAATGCAGCGACAAACGAAGAACAGTTCGCGGCAACGGAGGCGGTGCTTCTGGAGATCGGTGATGCGATGATGGATAACTACACGCAGCTTGTAGAGCAGGCAAAGACCAATGACAAAGTGAAGGCACAGATCGACACACAGATCGAAGCGCTTCAAGGAACGATCGGTACGTTTTTTGAAAGCTCGCCCGAGGCTACGCTCAAGGAACTGGTTGACGCGAGCAAGCAGGCAGCAGCGGCAATGGCCGAATAAAACATTGCATTTAAAAGAGGTGACACCTCTTGGTGGGCACCAATAAAGAAGTATTGTTTTGCATACGGCATAGTCAAAATGACTATGCCGTTTTGCTGTCGTCGTATACTGCGTCAGGGGCGAAAACAGGCTGGGCAGATATGCTGGATTGTGATAAAATAACGATAAGAAAGAGGGCGTTGATATGGGAAATGTTAAATTAGGATTTGAAGAATTTGCTGTGGCAGTAGACAATGATTGTGTCGATTTTGTCACGGATTTGCACCGGGGATTTACTGACGCTGGCTGTAAAATTGAGGTAAAGGAAGCCAAAAGCGGATATGTGGCCTCCTACCTTTTGAACAAAAAGACCGTCGCCAACTATGTTTTTCGCAAAAAAGGACTTGTTATCCGGATCTATGCAAATCATATCACTGACTACATGGGATTTTTGGATACGTTGCCGGGTGATATGATCGCGGCAATTAAGAAGGCTCCTGATTGTAAACGGCTTTTAGACCCGACTGCCTGCAACTCAAAATGTGCAATGGGTTATGGTTTTTTGCTGGATGGCGAACGTTTTCAAAAATGCCGCAGCAATGCCTTTATGTTTTTGGTATGCGAACAAAGCGAACCCTTTATCAAGGATTTTTTGCAGCACGAGCTTGCGGCCAGCAACTGAATATCATTCCGCTTCCTATTATGCGTACAAGGTCTTGAACATCTTTTGCTTGTTTTTGATGAGAATGCACATGAATACCACATACACCGCGCACATGATATAGGTAGAAGGCAGGCGCGTCGTCAATACGACAAGGTATGTGGGGCCATAAAGGAAATAATTCCAGAAGGAATTGATGAGCAAAGAGCAGATCGTCTGGATGAGCGCTGTCCCAAGTGCGATCTTGGGCAGACTCGGGACGCTTGACGGCTGCTTCCGTTTGTAAAAAAGCAACCCCGCGATCAGGCCGTACAGGATCATCGTTATCGTGAAGCCGGGGAAATAGGGGCCGGGCTTGTTGGCCGTACCGATCAGAAAAGAAACCAGATCGGAAATACCGCCCGCAGCAGCGCCCCAGACGGGGCCAAGCACCGCGCCGGTAAACATGATGACGACGGGAGCTAAGTTGAACTTGATCGTTTCTGTCGCATAAAAGGACAGAAAGCTGCCCACTACAACAGCGATGGCGATGAAGGTGGCACAATAAACGAGCCGCAAGGTCTTAGGAGAAATTTTAGACATAAAAAATACCCTTCCTTTCGTAAAAAAATGGCACGCCTCTGCAAAAGAAAGAGTTTCCTAATGATTTCTTTTGTGAGCAGCGGACGCAGTTTTGAACCGCAAGGCCAAAAGCCTTTTCGTTATAAGGCGACATCCCATCCTTATACACTTGACGCGCAAAACCTACTCTGCACATTTTTATTTAATTGTCTTTAGTATAGCATCCTATATCATCTTTGACAATACAGGAAAATCAGTATTTCGCTTTTGAAGACGTGAACCGGTATTGTGCGATCATACCCGCAATGGCAAAAATGATGACGGGGATGATCATGATCAAAGGATTTGTCTGGTTAAACACGTTGACCGAAGCGGAAATTTCACGGTAGCTGTCGATCGTGATGCTGTTAAGAAGCGTGGTATTGAAGAACAGGCCGATGATGACGCCTGACGTCTGCACAAGCGAATACGCGCCGTAGATCGACGAAAAAATGATCACAAAATGTCTGCGCGACGCAAAGGTCAGCAGCCCGAGGAATACGAAGAAGGCAAGCCCTACCAAAAAAAGCGGCACGTTATCAAGCGAGGCAAACCATTGCGGAAAGGCGCTGCGCAGCAGATCAAAAAGCATGAGCCCGATGATACCGCCGGCGACGAACATGGCAAATTTGATGAAAAAGAACGCCAGAAAAGCAAGCAGTAGTCCAACGCCGATACAGATGATCCACAGCCAGTTGCCGAGGTCGGGGAACGCCCCGCCCAAATAGGTATAAGAATAGTATGCGCCGATAAAGAACGCATACAGAAACATGATAATTCTCAAAAAGCGATATCCCCAGAAGCAATAAAGGATCGCCAGCGCAAGCATTACGATCAGGATCAAAATTGGGATAATGCCGTCCAACCTGTTGTCCTCCGCAGTGTTTTTTGTTAAACCTATTCTATCGCTTTTCATGAAAAAAAGCAATGGATC